>CALAEB010000140.1 GCA_937890875.1 uncultured Anaerolineaceae bacterium
GGTTTCTGTCTCTACTGTGTCTGTGGTTATTAATAATAAAGAGAAATATGTCAGACCGGACTTAAAAGCGAAAGTTCTGAAAGCGGTAAATGAACTTAATTATTCCCCGAACTCAATCGCAAGAAGTTTGAAAAACCAGGAAACCAGAACAATCGGTCTGATCGTCACCAATATTACCAGTCCGGTCACACCTACCATGGTCAGAACCATTCAAAAAATCACTTATGAAAAAGGCATTGATAATATGATCGTTTCCACTGAAGAAAATAAACAGCTGGAAATCAATGCCGTGAATAGTTTTGTTTCAAAAATGGTAGACGGATTGATTATCTGCCCGATTGAGTCCGATAACTATGATCACCTGGTTCATGCGCACGAACAGGCAGGAATTCCAATTATCAGCATTGAAAGAATTCTTCCGGAAGAAATCGGCATCCCAAGTGTATCCACATCGAATTTCGAAACGAGTTATCAGGCCGTTCAGCACCTGATAGCACACGGCAGAAAAAGAATTGCGCTGATCGCAATGCCAATTTTCGGAAGCAATACGCGAGACAGAGTCAATGGTTACACAAAAGCAACAGCAGAAAGTGGGATCGATGATCCGTCATTGATCTGCCAGACAGATTATATCGGATCAGATTCTTATACAATAGCCGTTGATTTAATAAAAAATCATAAAATCGACGCTATTTTTGCGATCAGTCAATCCATAGCGTTGGGCGCCTACAAAGCAATCATAGACTGCAAGCAGAAGATTCCGGACGACATTGCTTTGGTCGGATACGATTCTGTCGATTGGATGGACACAGTGCCCGTACCGATAACCACAATTAAACAGCCCCTGGTAGAAATCGCGACCATTTCCACCAACATGCTTTTACATTACAAAGAAAACCCAGGCTGCGTTCTGAACGATGTTGTGATTCCTTCGGAGCTTTTAATTAAACGATCCTGCGGCTGTTAATTCACTGACCGGCCCAATTGGAATGCGTCAATATATTTCCCTCATATTTGATTCTTTCAGAATATTCCAAAAACTATCATAATGAACTAATTACAAAAACCATGAAAGAGTACTGATAATACATAAACAAGAAATTACTATATATAGACTATAACAAGATAAATAGTTAGCAAACAGGCAATGACATAATAGAAAAGAAAGAAATAGCTATAATAAAAAAGAAATTAAAGAAAACAAAGATATTCTTGCATGTCTTGATCTTAACATTTAAACCCACCAAATGAAAAGTTAAACGCAACCGAGTATATTTATTGCATTCCTTGCCTGAACCACCGGTTTTGCATAGAGAATAGATCTGCAACATATTAAAAAAAGCTAAGTATGGATACCACACCTCACTTTTTCGCAGCCTGCCAGAAATAGTATTTGAATCAAATCCTTAGCAAAGAGTCCCTCTTGGCACTTTCTACCTCACAGCAAAGAGTCGAGGGGATTCATACACTTCAAAGAGATGCATATGACAGTTCTTGATCTACCCCTGCTTGTATATATACACTTCACCAAAGACACGAAAATAAAGAAATTTTACAGATATACTATTTTATAAAGTTCACGTTAGGGAAATTTTTATCTTTAATTTTTAAGTCTTCTCTAATTGCCCTGATAATATCAGTAAGATATTTATCATGCAAATTAGTTGATTTTCCTATTGATTTCTCTTCAAACACCAAAATGGATTTAACCACTTTTTCACTGCCGACAATAAAAAGTTTATCTCGAGAATATGTGTATTTACTTACACAATTATTATCAGTATTATTGGCGGCAAGATTATGTAAGGCTTCAATATAGGAAACATAATGGTCTTCTTTTAATTTTCTAAGTTGGAGCTTATTATTGTTCTTATTTGAAAATATTGCGCCAATAACTGAGATTAAAATATCCATAAATGCACCCCATCTAAAATTTTGTATTATCAAATTTTTCTGGTTTCATTGTACAGGCCATTCCACAATTCCACAATCTGTTTTATATCAGGAAAGAATTCCAAATTTCCATAATCAAGGATCCAGGATCTGAAAACCAGTTTCGAATAAAAATTACCGGACTGCTTTTATAATTAATTCGACTGTTAGCGCCCAGATCATACTTCAAGTCAATGACGTCATCGGGCGAACGGGCATAAGAGCGGGGCTTCAAAATTGAACCATCCCACCCAATAAACAAGAAAATCGCAAAGGATTATTTCGAATTGGCGCGCCCGGGAGGAAAACATGAAAATTGAAATCGGCAGGGAACGCCCGGCATCCTATAAGGAGCTGTTTCCGGGCATGTGGGATATTTTCCATCATTTCGAGTTTGCAGCCGGGATTCCGCAGGTTTTATTTGCGCTATCAACGTTGAAGGAAAACGGAAAACCGAACATCAGTTATCATGCATGGAGTTGTTTTCAGGGAGGCAACGACAGCGGCTTTTTTGCCATACTCGCAGGAATTTCCCTGAGCTCACACACATATGCAAACATCCGGCGAACGGGTGAATTTTGTGTCAATTTTCTGCCGTTGTCATATACGGATGCGCTCACCGCAACCATCGCGCATAACGCGGACGATGAAGATGAATTTGCCGCCGGCGGATTCAGCCAGGAGCCGGCATTTCTCGTGCAGGTGCCCCGGATCAAAGAAAGCTTTTTGAGCCTGGAATGCAAAACCCGACAGGTGATCAACCTATCCGAAGCGGGCACTACCGCGCTGGTTATCGGTGAAGTGCAGCACGTGGCTTTGGATGAAGAATACGCCAACGATGTGAAGAAACGGTATGGCGAGAACGGGTTTATGCTGCTGGTCCATTCGCCCTTCAACTATCAGACTTGCGAGTTCAGCCCGGCCATGGCTGCCACTTTAAAACTGCAAAAAGAAACTTAAACACTGCGGCAACCCGAAATATGAAAATGCAGAAGAACACAAAATATCCTGTCCTTTTCGAATTGCGATCAACGCTACCGCCCATCCAAAAAATCAAGCTGGTATTTCTTCGGGCTTTTGCCGGTATGCTGTTTAAAAGAACGGCTGAAATGGGGCAAACTTTTATACCCCGTCAGGTTGCATACGTCATCGACTGAAAAACGATTGATTAGCAATTCTTTCGCTTTCATGATCCGGCAATTGATCAGATATTGATTGGGGGACATACCGGTGCTGATGTCGCCGCAGACGGCCTATGAACTCGCCGGGAAGCTGTATGAGTTGGGGGACATACCGGTGACCTTTTTAAACAAACTGCACATATAGTATTTGTTGATGAAAAACCGGGAAGCCAGGCAATCCAGCGAGAGATCCTCCGCATAATTCTGGTGGATCAGGTTCATGATGTTGTAAATCCGGCTATACGCATCCGTGTCAACACTGGTACTGAGGTTGTGCGATCGCCGGTAAATCAGGTTGACTTTGACCAGAAATTGCCCCAGCAGAAATTTCAGCAGAAGGTCCCGCCCGAAAGCATCACCGCTTCCCGGACAATGATATTGACCATCAATCTGAACCAGCAAATTGAGCAATTCCCGCGTTTCGTCTTCCTGCAGCGCCAGAATATTCGGGTCGTCAAACGGGCGATAAAAAAAGCATTCAAGCAGGTTGGTCGAGGCGGATGACAGCGTCTGGATATATTCCGGCCTGAAATAGAGCAGATAACGGTCGTTGACCATGGCGGAGGGCAGCATGCTGACAAAATGCAGGTCCATATTGCTGAACAGAAGCAGTGTGTTCCTGTTCAGCGCATACGTCTTTTCACCGACAACGCAGCGCATCCCATCCGAGAGGATCAAAAGGAATTCAAAGACGTCATGGATATGGAATCCCGCTTTTTCAGTGGTTTGTGTAACTCTGTGTTCGATGAAAAAATCACCGGATAAGTTTTCTTTATACTGCAAATCCCGACCCGACATACCACCAGTATATCATTATCCGGCAGGAATCCAGCGCGAAAAAACAGCAGCCGGTGCCTTCGCTTTATCAGCCGCGCGGTCCGAAACAATGCAGAACGTTCAGCGGATCTCCCATCCGTGCGGACAGTGAAAAACCCCTCACACCGGCCGGCAGGAAAAACTGCTGTCCGCGGCGCAGTGAAAAACTTTCGTTTGCGCTTTCCAGCGTACCGCTGCCCGAAAGGACATACAGAACGGAAAAAGAGTCCTTTCCGGAAAACTTCAGGGTTTCGCTGACACTGATCAAATCCATCCGGAACATCGGCGTATTCTCATATCCGATCACTTGCACAACTTCCGCTCCGCCGTCCGCTTCCAGCCGCTTCGCGGGAATGCGCCAGCGCGCGAGCGTCTCCTCGCGCGGGAAACCGGTATAGTCAAAACAATCAAACATCCGTTCAAAACCCAGCCCCTGGTGGCACATCGAATCCGCAATCGGCATACCGGATGCCGATTGCCGCTCCACGCGCACGGTGAAATCGGTCGGTTCCTGGATCTCCGCCAGAAAACAACCGGCGCCGATCGCATGCGGCGTTCCGCCCTCAATCAGAAACGTATCCCCCGCGGTTACCTCAAAATGATGCATGCACGCCAGCATGCCGGGAATATCCTGAATCGCAAAGAGATGCTGCCAATGCTCCCGTGTCACGTTTTCCTGAAACCCGAAATAAATGGATGGTTTCTCGCCGTTGATGGTTCTTCCGCCCAAAACGTGCCAGCATTCGGTTTTGCCGAAATCCGAGTCAAACAGCGCCTTGGCCCGTTCTTTGTCCGGGTGCACCTGGATCGACAGCCGCTCACTGGAATCAATCAGCTTGATCAGCACACCCATCTGGCCGGCAAACCGTCCGGAATGCTCCGCGCCCAGAAAGGCTGCCGGATCAATTTCGATCAAGCTTTTCAATGAAACATCCGGGAGCCCCATCAGATGGCTGAGCCCTTCGTCACGGATCAATTCCCGGCCCGCGTTCCGCGCGCTGACGGTGGAAGCAATCCATTCTTCCGGGAAATGGGTGTCCCGTACCGGGGATTGTCCATGCAGTGTATCCAACAGACTGCCGCCAAGATACGTCCGCCAGGCGCGCGGGTTGTCCAGCTGCACCGGAGAAGCGGAAAGTGTTCGCAGCGCATTTTTCTTT
>CALAEB010000141.1 GCA_937890875.1 uncultured Anaerolineaceae bacterium
CTATTTTTTGCGATCCCGGCGTATCATCCAGGGGTATCCAGGCATACGTATCGGCAACGTCAATCCATTCCGCATCCTTTTCATCCGCAATTTGCCTCAGAACGCTGCGCGCATCCTCCGGTTGGGGTGAGACAATTACAGGCGTATCTTGCTTAATGATTCCGCCTTTCTCCTTCGCAATTAATGGTATGGTGTTGCCAAGAAATTGTGTATGGTCCATTGAGATCGGCGTGATCACTGACAGGATTGGTTTCACGACATTGGTGGAATCGAGCCGTCCGCCCAAACCGGTCTCGACTACAGCGTAATCAACCCGATTCTGGCGAAAATATTCAAACGCGATCGCGGTCATCAACTCGAATGAACTGACCGGATCCACCGGGTCAATCCAGGGCAGGATCTGATTAACAATTCCGATCAATTCAGTATCGGTGATCATTGTCCCATTAATTTGGATCCTTTCGTTGAACCGGATCAGGTGCGGGGAGGTGTATAATCCGACCTTCAGACCGGTTTCTTTCAGCCCGGAGGCCACCATCGCGCAAGTCGACCCTTTCCCTTTTGTCCCGGCAATATGGATCACCGGATATGTATCCTGCGGGTTTCCCAATTTCGTAAGCAGCGTTTCCATTTTATACAACGTAAACGCGTTTGCAGGCACATTCTTTGCATGCGTCAGGCTGTAATCAACAAAGCCATAGATAAAATCAAGCGCTTCCTGAATAGTCGAGATCTCTTTTTTCATATCCGCTAATTTTATCGCACTGGCGTTAAAAAGAGATAAGAATCGCCTCTTTCAGGGTACAAGCATATCAGATACAGCACAAATACGGGATATTAGCCTTTCTACAAAGAAGGCATAATAAGTTTATTTTAAGGTCGTTTCCACTTAGTTGTCCGATATCCAAAATTCTGAGACGATCTTGAAACAAAATACAACAACAAGAGCAATATTTTTATCTCAGGAAATGTATTGCTGCATACTGGTACGCCTGCATGATGGCATCGCGTCGTCTATGAAGCATTTTCTTATCAATACGGACATTTTACATACAAGCTGTTTATTCAGGAATTTGATAGTTCTTGTCTCTGACAAGGTGTACAGCAGTGTCAACAACGTCCGGAGAATACAGAATTCCTCGATTCGCAACAAGCTCTTCAATCGCTGCATCCACCCCCAACGCAGGTCGGTACGGCCTATGCGAGATCATCGATTCAAAGACATCGGCTGCAGCTAAGATCTGAGCCTCAGAAAGGATCTCATCGTTTTTTAACCCATAGGGATAACCGCTACCATTAATACGTTCATGATGCTGGAGTATGATCTGCGCCGTTGGCAGGAGAAGCGGAATGTCCCTTAATATTGCAAAGCCGGCTTCCGGGTGGGTTTTTATTAAGGCAAACTCGAAAAGAGTCAACCGGGAGGACTTTGACAGAAGTTCGCCGGGCACACCGATCTTGCCTATATCGTGTACGATGCCTGCACGAAAAACGCCATTGCAACGTTCCGGGGACCATCCCATTTCTTCGGCAATCGCCAGTCCGAGCATGGCTACGCGTCTTTGATGTCCGGCGGTATACGGATCTTTTTGTTCCACCATTTTGGCGACGGCTTGCAGAGTATCGTCGATCGCTTTCTCCAGTTCCTGGGCCTTGGCCGCTATGATATTCTGATAATTGATGTTATCCATAGCGATAGCCGCCGTATCCGCAAGAACCTGCAGCACTTTGATCTGCTCAGACGTCGCATAATGCCTCTCCGCCCAATAACAGCCGATTGCGCCAATCGGATCATTTGTCTTGATCGGAACAACGGCAAGGCTTTTTACAAAAGTTTTTTTGTATGCGTCGATGGGAATTCGTGAATCGGTGTAAATATCCTCAATAATAGCCGGTTCCCGATTCAGCATTACCCATCCGCTGATACATATCTTCATGGGGAAACGGCTGCCACTCCACAATGGAGAGATTGCGTCTTCCTGTGCATAATAACAAAATTCATTATCTCTTAATACAAAAGTCACACCGTCGGATCCGGTCAAAGCTCGCGCCGAATGGCGTACAATGTCCATAACGGTATCCAAATCGCGCGCTGCCGACAGTTCTTGCACAACATGCAACAGCCGCTCCATTATTTGAATATATGAATAGATTGTAAGGGAATTCTCCTGGATCTGCATATTATCCATAATTCTCTCCCTGGATTCATGACGATTTCAAATCCGGATAACGATATACGCACATGCGTATTATAACGAAATTCTGTGAAACTGTATATTTTAGATAAAATTCGAATAGAAATATTTTAACATATTTGTCTTAAAATATAGAAGCGTCAGGTAATTGCATAAATTAACAAAGGGCTGCAACAAAACAAAATTTGCTGCAGCCCTTTCTATTCGTATGAGAAAACCGGTCTTTGATTCAGAGGTCAGACCGCGGTACGGAGATAAGCAGCCGGAGCCGGTCCAGCGCTTTTGCCCATACCTGATCAAACCATTGGCGCGCCGTTTCCCACTGTGCTGTTTTGCCCCAGCCGCTGTGAATCAGATGCAGCTCAGTATTTGCTTCGTTTCCGGCACTGAATACAACCGTCACATGCGTTAGCGGATCCGCTGTATTCATGAATTCGGCAAAATCCCGCGGTCCTTTCCAGTCAAAGGCCAGCAACCGGCCGGTTTCAAGCACTGTAATCCTGCACCCGATGGTGCTGTTCACGGCAGTGTTATCCTGTTCCCAAAACAGTTCATAACAGCCGCCCGGCCAGGCTTCGATCCGGGCATCGATTGCCAGCCAGCGGATCAGCCGTTCTTTTTCAATGAACCAGCGAAATGCTTCCTGCGGGCTGCAATCAAGCATGATTTTCTGATGAATGATTCTGCTCATTTAACGCTCTGACGGCTTTTCAGCCTCTATACAGTATGACTGCAGATTTTAAAAAACCTGTCAGCAACCAAAAATCCCATGTAAATGGCCGGGATAAGCCAGCTTCTTATTCTTTCCGCAGCCACAAAAACTGGCGGGGAGCGAGTTTGACTGTCTTTCCGGCACCGCCCTCATAACGGATCGAAGGAACAATCAGGTCCTGATAGCTCCCCTGCGTAAGGTCAACCGAAATTTCCTGCGGATCACCCGTCAGATTATGAAAAACAATAACGCAATCGTCCGCAGTTGCCCGCTTATAAACGAGCACCGGAACCCGATCCCCGGTCGTTATCCAGGAAATCCCGCCATACCCCAAAGCCGGCGAAGACTTTCGGATCCGGATCAGATTTCGCAGCCAATTCAGGTTTGAAGCCCCGTCTTTTTCCTGCTTCTGTACGTTTACATGTCGATAGCCATAAACAGAGTCCGTTATCACAGGCAGATAGGTAGTATCCGCATCGGAAAATCCGCCGTTTTGGGAATCATCCCACTGCATCGGCGTGCGGACGCCATTCCGGTCGAACTGGGTAATATCGTCGCCCATACCGATTTCATCGCCATAATAAAGAACCGGCGATCCGGGAATGGTAAACATCAGCGAATAAGCCAGCCCGATCTTTGCTCGGTCGTTTTCCAGCAGCGGATAAAGCCTGCGTCGGATGCCTAAATTCATCCGCATGGCCGGGTCCGGGGCGTAAAAATTCCACATCCACTGGCGGTCTTCTTCCGTGACCATCTCCAGCGTCAATTCATCGTGGTTACGCAGGAAGGTGCACCATTGGCAATTTTCAGGAATTTCCGGCGTCGCCTGCATGATCTTTACCAGCGATCCGGCATCTTGCTTCCCGATCGACATGAAAATGCGCGGCATCAGCGGGAAGTGGAAACCTAATTGGAATTCATCGCCGTCGCCGAAATACTCCCGGACGTCCTCCGGCCATTGATTGGCTTCACATAACATAACCGTACCCGGATATTCGGTATCCATCATTTTCCGCAGTTCTTTCAGGTACGCATGCGTTTCCGGCAGGTTTTCATTAATTGTCCCTTCCCGCTCAAAGAGATAAGGTACCGCATCCGCCCTGAATCCGTCAATTCCCATATCCAGCCAATAACGCATCACATTCTTCATCGCTTCACGGACTTCCGGGTTATCGTAATTCAGATCCGGCTGGGAAGGATAAAAGCGGTGCCAGTAATACTGACCGGCAACCGCATCCCAGGTCCAATTGGATTCCTGCGAATCAACAAAGATGATCCGGGTCTCCGGGAATTTTTTATCCGTGTCGTTCCAAACAAAATAATCCCGGTATTTTGAGTTTCTGTCTTTCCGGGCCTCCTGAAACCAGAAATGCTGATCCGAACAATGATTCAGCACCAAATCTGTAATGACGCGCATACCCCGCTGATGAACTTCGGCAAACAACCGGCGCAGATCCTCAACCGTACCGAACGGTTCGTAAACGCTGCAGAAATCGGAGATGTCATAACCGTCATCTTTCAGCGGAGACTTGTACATCGGCATCAGCCAGATGCAGTCCACGCCGAGCGTCGTCAAATAATCCAATTTTTGAATGATGCCGTTGAAATCTCCGTACCCGTCCCCATTCGAATCGTAAAAAGAACGGGGATAGATCTGGTAAATGATCGCATTTTTATACCAAAGATTTTGATCGCGCATACGCTGCCTTTCTATTCAGCATTTCGGAACACAAAAAAATATTCTCTGGTCCTTTCGTTTTTGATTTTGCGGGCGAAGAAACAAAAGAACCAGGAACTTGCTTAATTTTATTTGAAAAGAATATCCATTTGCCGAACCATTGACTTCGAATCATTGACTTTCCGTCGGAAAACGATGAAATATGATCAGCCTTTCACCGATCCGGCCATCATGCCGCGGACGAAATAACGCTGCAACGAGAAGAAAACAATCATCGGGACAACCATCGAGATAAACGCGCCGGACGTCAGCAAATGCCAGTCACTCCCTTTTGTTCCGACGATATTCGCGATCGTCTGTGTCACGACTTCATTATTTCCGCCGCCCAACACGACCAAGGCAACCAGGTAGTCGTTCCAGACCCATAAAAACTGGAAAATGGCAAAGGAAGCGATGGCCGGCACCGACAAAGGCAGAATCAACTGGGTGAAAATGGTGAAATTTGACGCGCCGTCAATAAAAGCCGATTCCAGAATGTCCCGTGGAATTTCACTGATGTAGTTAAACAGAAGATAGATCGCCAGCGGCAGCCCAAACCCGGTGTGGGCGATCCAGATGCCGAGAAACGTTCCATTCAGACCCAAGCGGGAAAAATCCTGCAATACTGGCACGATCGCGATCTGCAGCGGAACGACCAGCAGCGCAACGACCATGGTAAACATAGCCTTCCGGCCCGGGAATTTCAGCCAGGAAAAGCCATAGGCCGCAAAGGCAGCAATCAGAATCGGGATAATCGTCGCCGGGATAGTCACGGCAAAAGAGTTCACGAAAGAATTACTCAAATTCGTCCCTTTGCGGGTTAACAGGCTGCCATCCTCGCCTTTATACGTGATCGCTTTTCCGGACAATACATTTTTATAGTTTTCAAGTGTCAGATCGGTCTCGAACCCGGTCCAATGTTGTTCATAAATTTTCAGCGTACGCGTTCGTTTCGCGCCATAGTATTGAACCTTATCCCCATTGGGAAGAAAAACGCCGCTTCGCAGCGTGGTGTAATCGCCTTCAATCGTCGTCCCATCTTCAAAGTTGACCTGGATCATACCGTTAAGATCGACGTCCGGTCCCAGTTTGATTTCGCCGGACTCCGT
>CALAEB010000142.1 GCA_937890875.1 uncultured Anaerolineaceae bacterium
ATCAAGAATAAGGCAGATGCTGAACGGATGGTCTAAAGGGAGTTTATTGTAATATTCCACCGGTTCCAGCGTTTCTTCATTGCGGTAAAAGCCGATATGGAACACATGAGCATTCGGGATCAGTGACCAGATCCCTTCGACCATGCCCAATCCGGCCCGCAGAATCGGGATCAACGCAATGCTTTCCTGCATTTCATATGCAGTCAGCGTGGTGAGCGGTGTTTGCACTTTGACCGGTTTCACTGGCAAATCGCGTGTCGCCTCATAGCATAAAAGAGCCCCAAGTTCGCTCACCAATTGGCGGAAAACTGTGGGGTTCGTATTGACGTCGCGCAGAATTGACAGTTTATGTTCGATCAATGGATGATTTGTGATCGTTACGTTAGACATTCGACCTCCGTCAGGATAGTTTCGATACCATTATACCAGCAGGGAGCGCTGTCCAGAGGCGAAATTCGGACTGAGCCGGGAATTCAGAAATTGCAGATCCGTTTTGGATAAAAGCCGGACTTCTGGTCCTCCTTTCCGCAAAGCGGAAAGGAGGACCAGAAGGTATGGTTTATTTTTTCGTAAAAGCAAGCTGATCCCGTTCTTTGTCCAGAGCCGCGATCACCATATCACCCGGTTTAAAATTACCGTTCAGGAGCTCAATCGCCAGCGGGTCCTGCAGATTTTGCTGGATCGCGCGTTTCAATGGGCGGGCTCCGTATTCAATGTCTGTGCCGGCTTCCACCAGAAACGCTTCCGCCTCAGGCGTCAGCTCAAGCCGGATATCCTTTTGGGCCAGCAGCGCGGAAACTCTTTCCAGCTGGATCTTGACGATCTGGTGCAGATCCGCCACCGTCAGCGGGTGGAACACCACAATTTCATCCAGCCGGTTCAGAAACTCCGGACGGAATGTCATCTGCAGCACACGGTTGATCGCTTCCCGGCTGACTTTGTGCTCCGGCGTCATCCAGAGTTCCGACCCGGCGTTTGAAGTCATGATGATCACCGTGTTGCGGAAATCCACTGTCCGGCCCTGCCCGTCGGTCAGCCGTCCGTCATCCAGCACCTGCAGCAGCACATTGAAAACTTCACTGTGCGCTTTTTCAATTTCGTCGAACAGGACGACGCTGTAGGGGCGCCTGCGCACGGATTCTGTCAGCTGGCCGCCTTCCTCATAACCGATGTATCCCGGAGGCGCGCCGATCAGACGTGAGACGGTATGCTTCTCCTGATATTCACTCATGTCGATCCGGATCATCGCTTTTTCATCATCAAACAGGAAGGCTGCCAGTGCTTTTGCCAGTTCCGTCTTCCCGACCCCGGTTGGGCCAAGGAAGATGAACGATCCGATCGGCCGGTTGGGATCCTGCAGCCCGGCACGGGAACGGCGGATGGCGTTGCTTACGGCCTGAACCGCTTCGTCCTGCCCGACGACACGCTGGTGCAGCCGTTCTTCAATGTGCACCAATTTTTGCTTTTCACTTTCCATCAGGCGGGAAACCGGGATGCCGGTCCATTTTCCGACAACCTGCGCGATTTCTTCTTCATCCACTTCCTCTTTCAGCAGCGCGCCATTCTGCTGCAATGATTTCAGCTTGTCTTCGGCTTCCGCTCTCTCCTTTTCGAGCGCGGGTAATTCGCCATATCGCAGGCGCGCCGCCTGTTCCAGATTGTTGTAGCGTTCCGCCTGTTCGATCTGAAGATTGACTTGTTCGAGCTTTTCTTTAATCGTGCGCAGCTTCAGGATGGCGTCTTTTTCCGTGTGCCATCTTGCGGAAAGCTGATCGCCCCGTTCCTTCAGGTCAGATAGATCCTGTTCCAATTTTTTCAGGCGCTCCTTGGATGCTTTATCCTGTTCTTTTTGCAGCGCCTGCTTTTCAATTTCCAACTGCATGATCTGACGGTCCACGTCATCCAAAACCTGCGGTTTGGAATCGATCTCGGTCCGCAGCCGGGCGGCGGCCTCGTCGATCAGGTCGATAGCCTTGTCCGGCAGATGCCGATCCGTGATGTAGCGGTTGGAAAGTGTCGCAGCCGCGATTACGGCGGGATCGGTGATCCGTACCCCATGATGCACTTCGTAACGCTGTTTCAGTCCGCGCAGAATACTGATTGTGTCCTCAACGCTGGGTTCCCCGACTAAAACGGTCTGAAAACGACGTTCCAGCGCCGGATCCTTTTCAATATATTTCCGGTATTCATCCAGTGTTGTCGCGCCGATCAGATGCAGTTCACCGCGGGCGAGCATCGGCTTGATCATGTTCCCGGCATCCATTGCCCCTTCGGCCGCGCCGGCGCCGACAATGGTGTGCATTTCATCGATGAAGAGGATAATTTCACCATCCGACTCAGTAACTTCTTTCAGCACAGCTTTCAGCCGTTCCTCAAATTCGCCGCGGAATTTTGCGCCAGCGACCATGGCTGACATGTCCAACTGGACGATCCGTTTGTTTTTCAGCCCTTCCGGCACGTCACCTTTGATGATCCGCTGTGCCAGGCCTTCGACGACCGCTGTTTTCCCGACGCCCGGATCACCGATCAGCG
>CALAEB010000143.1 GCA_937890875.1 uncultured Anaerolineaceae bacterium
TGTGCTGAAAGATGTGAACGATGAAATCTATCTTCCGATCTGGATTGGAACATTTGAGGCGGAGTCCATTGTGGTGGCGCTCCAAGAAATTGAAGTCAGCCGTCCGCAGACCCATGACTTGCTGCGCAGCGTAATTGAAACTTTAAGTGCGAAACTGAAACAGGTGGAATTGTCCAAAATCCAGGCGGATACTTTTTATTCTTATCTGGTAATTGAATCGAATGGGAACGAATTTCGGATCGATTGCCGTCCATCAGACGCAATTTCACTGGCAGTCCGCTGCCGGGTGCCGATCCTGGTGGATGCGGATGTGCTGGTCACTGCCGGAATCCGTCCGGAGAAAGATATCCGGCTGAGCCATTCCGTACTTGAGGAAGCCTTTTCCTCGCCGGAGCCGGAAGCGTCGGAAGACGAGGCGATGGAGAAAAACCTGTCGGTGTTCGACGAGTTTCTGAAGAATATTGATCTCGGCAGTGACGCAGATCAACCGGATACGAAATCGGATGACAAACCGAAAAATGATGATGACCTTCCGACCCTATTGTGAATTCTATGGAAATTAACGACAGCTTTCAGCCTGAAACCTATACCCCGGAATATTCGGAAACGGATATTCGGGTCGTTCCGCACAGCCGGGAAGCGGAAGAAGCTGTTTTGGGCGCGGTGCTGATCAATCCGGAGAAGTATTTTGATGTGATTCAAATTATTTCCGCGGAAGATTTTTATATTCATCGTCACCAATGGATCTGGCAGGCGTATACCGCGCTGATCGATCAGGGGCGCGATATCGACGTACAGACTGTTTCGGACGAGCTGGACAAAAAGGGCCGGCTGGCCGAATCCGGTGGCTGGATGTATCTTTATTCCCTCGTCAGCAAGACCCCGTCTTCCATGCATGCGGAGTCTTACGCGAAAATTATTCTGGAAAAGAGCACCCGGCGCCGGCTGCTGGATGCCGCCGGCCAGCTTTCCGACCTGGCTTTGGACGAGAAAAAGAAGCTGGAAGATGTTCTGGATCAATCCGAAAAAGCGATCTTTCAGATCAGCGAACAGCAGGATCGCAAAGAAGTCCAGCCGATCAACGCGGTTTTGAGCAATATCTTTGATTCCGTTAAAGATTTATATCAAAAGGATGAAGAATTGGTCGGCCTTCCGACCGGGTTTAAAGATCTGGACCGGCTTTTGGGCGGACTGCAAAAATCTGACCTGATCATTGTGGCCGGACGCCCCGGAATGGGCAAGACCGGCTTCCTGCTCTCGGTCCTGAAGAACACCGCGCTGCTCTATAAAAAACACGTGGCGATGTTTTCTCTTGAGATGTCGAACGAGCAGCTGGTGCAGCGGCTCATCGCCCAGCAGACCGGCATCAACAGTCAGAAACTGCGCAGCGGAAAACTGGCGGATGAAGAGCTGCCGATTTTTGTGGAAGCGATTGACGTTTTGGGCGGGACGAAGATCTTCCTGGACGATACGCCTGCGATCACACCGATGCAGTTGCGCACGAAATGCCGCCGGCTGGACCTTGAACATCATCTGGATTTAATTATCGTCGATTATCTTCAGTTGATGAGCGGCGATTACGGCCGGGACAACCGGGTTCAGGAAGTTTCCAACATCTCGCGGAACCTGAAAATTCTGGCACGGGATATCAACGTGCCGGTGCTGACCGCGGCCCAGCTCTCCCGTAGTGTGGAACAGCGGCAGACCAAGCTGCCGATGCTATCGGACCTGCGCGAGTCCGGCTCGCTGGAACA
>CALAEB010000144.1 GCA_937890875.1 uncultured Anaerolineaceae bacterium
CCGGAAACGTCGGTGATTTTGTCGCGGCAACGGTCATCCCGGATTCAGCGGCAGGGGGAACAACCCGTTCTTTGGAAGCAACGCTGGAGAACGCCATTGCTCAAAATGTCGTGAGCCCAACGGCTACGGCGGAATCCAAGGTGATGTCCGTCGGAACGCCGCTTTTGGGTGATAATTCCGAAGCCGCGCAGGGAGAAAGCGCGGTCATTTCCGGCATGCAGGTCAACATGAGCGGGCTTCCCGGATTGGATGTCGAGAACAAGAAAATCGTGGTGGACAACGATCATTTCTATTCGTGGATTAATGAGATCTACCTGCATATGCACGAATATGAAGGATTTCAGGTTTCCATGACCGGTTTTGTGTTTAAAAACCCGAACACAATGGAAGCGGACGAATTCGTTCCGGCCCGGCTAACCATGTCCTGCTGCGTCGCGGACCTGATGCCTTCCGGATTGCTCTGCAAGTACGATAAAGCCGCCGACCTGACGGCCGACAGCTGGGTAACCGTGGAAGGGACCGTCCAGCTGACCAAATTCAGGAATTTTGACGATGTACGGATCCATGTGACAGCCGTGTATCCGGCGGAAGAAGTGGAAGGCTATATCTATCCGTACTGATCCGTTCAGTCAGTTTCTTTCGGCAAAATCAGATAATAGATACGATAATAATTGTCCGTTTTGATAACTTCATAATGAGGGTTTAATCCATCGGTTATTGCATGGAGCCAGTTTTCGTCGTCGAAGATGTAAACCGTATCTTCTTCCAGTTCCTGTCCATCGATGATCCGGGCTAAGAGTGAATCCCGATAAGCAGCCGTTTCTTCCCAAAACCGATCCAGATGAACCGGAGCCGAAAAGACCATGTTGGTTCGCATATGGTGTTCAGCTATCCATCCCGCCAATTGAACATCTCTGTTTTCTCCCAGGTCAACCATCTTTGAATATTTTTCTCCCACTTCTTCCCATATCGGATTCAGGTAAGGTCGTTCAAAATCCTGCCGAAAATACGCATATTTATATGCCAGCGCCGGAGAGATATCAAGTATTTGGATCACGATCAGAAAAAGAATAGCAATTTTCTTCTGGCGTGGAAAGGTTCGGATAATTCCAACAATAACCCCCAAGAACCAGAGGTAAAAGCGCCCGCTGGAGCGGAAAATATTACACCCGTAAAGAATAAACTCCATCAGCGGATAGGAGAAAATTATCCGATCGTTGAGTGTAATTCGGTTGCTGAGTGCGAAAAGGAATAGAAATAAACACAGCGCCCATAAAAACCTGTATTCACGTCCATAGAAAACCAATTGCTTAAGATATTTCTTTTTATCTTTATCCCGGAAAAATTTGTAAAGCCAAATGAGGAGGAGACCTGCCGTAAAAAGCAAAATACCCGCGCCCACATAATACAAGCCGTCTTCCTGACCGTCAATCTGTGGTAATTTCTTCAGAAAAAGGGACCATTGTTCAATCCCTTTAGCAGAAGGGTTCAGAAAATGATTCAAATTCAGAGAATATTTTCCAAATCCCTCGGCCGGGCGAATCTGACCGCCGGACAGGATACCGATAGCATACCCGACAAACAATGGAATCAATAAATTGATCAGAGATAAAAAAAAGACTTTTCTTTTGGATAAATTCCCCTGGCTTTTTTCAAGCAGAGTGCTGAACACCATACAGAAGAATAGACTCAGCACCATGATGAACAGATAAGGATGAATCCCGATTGCCAACGCATTCAGGGCGCCGAACAGCCAAAACCAGAGGGCGCCGGGGTCTTTTTTTTGTTTAAAAAAAAGCGTCAGCGCAAAAAGAATAAGCCAATGCGAGGCAAGCGCGGTATGACGGAAAGCTCGCTCCAGCATACAGGATGAAAAAATAAACAAGAGGCTGCCCAGGATTGCTGTTAACCTGTCCGGGGTAAAGATACGAATCAGCAGGGCGGATGCAGCGCCCTGTAAGCCAAAAGTAAGCATCGTGTACAAACCGAGAAACTGGAATTTCTCAGGAAAAAAGCCGGAAAACAGTTTTAAAAAGATCGAAACAAGCGGTATGGAATCGGTGAAAGCGATATTTACACCAAATGGATACCCCATATTTTGAGCCAGCCCAAGCGGCCAGGTCCAGTCAGAATCTCTGAAAAACATCCATCCAGCTTGATGTTGCAGAATATCCGATTCGATAACCCCGTTAAAAATCCAGGCGGATCCGGTGACTCGTAACGGGTTAAGCCCATACAAAAGTATAAACGTCAGACAGCCCAGTAAGAATCCCGCAGCCGGAACGAACCAGACATTGAGAAAAGCGGATTTGATGAAATTGAAGTCCCAGCAAAGTCGGCCCGCCCAGCTGTTTTGAAACCCATCCTGTTTTTTCAATATCGCTTATACCCTTCCCCCAATATATTTCAGCAAACAGAAGCGATTTAGTTCGGGAAGTATTCGTCGAGCGCTTCGACAATAAACGCATGATCGTCTTTATGCGGCAAACCCGAGACAATGATCACGCCAATCACGCCGGCATTGCGCAGCCGGATCGGGAATCCTCCGCCGCAGCAGGCATATTCATACCGGTCCATCAGTTTTTCTTCCATCGAAACGCCGTCCAATGCAAATTCGGTGTACATGCGCAGGCTGCTCATTTCCATTTCGCGGACAGTCCGTTCTTTTCGGTCCATCCAGATTTCATTGTGCAAATTTGCGCCTTCGCAGCAGAATTGAAAGGCGGTCACGCCCGAAAACAGGCGGATACTGATCGCGATCGGCAGGCTGCGCCGCATCGCCGTTTCCGCCATCTGCGTACCCAATTTCCAGATATCCTGTGCGGTAAAATGGGAAAATTGGAATTTTTCTTCCTGCGTTTTCAGTGCGTTCAGCTCGTTTTTCAAGGTATTTTCTGTTGTCATTAGATCCTCCCCAAACAATTCTATCTGAAATCACGGGAGCTCTTGTCACTCTCAGGCAATAATTAATGTTTAATTAAGGTATCAAAAACTGCGGGAAGGTATCAAAACTGAAATTTTATGACGTTTGCGACGCCATTTACCTGCAAATTTTTCAAAAAAGGACCTGTTTTTCGGCTTTTCGATACCCGCCTACGATGGTCGGACGTAATCCCAAACAATTCTTTTCCCTTTTTGGAATAAGAACCAATTTCCAAGCAGAATATTTCCAATTAACCTACCCTTATTTCCCAATCCTGGGTAATAATTAAGCGCATGGCAATCGAAATCCTGATCGGACCGCCGGCCTCCGGCAAAACAGAAACCTGCCTGCGGCGGATCCATGAAATCCGCCGATCCGGAATGACAGCGCAGGTCCAGGTGATTGTCCCGGACCGCATCCAGGCAGCCGGTTTCCGCAGAAAGCTGGCCGCCCGGCCGGACGTGGACGGCACGGACGTCAGCACCTTCCGCCAATTTGCGAACCGGATCCTGGAACAAAGCGGGCGCGGCAAAAGCCTGATCGGAAATCCGCTGGCGCTGCGCCTGGTCCAAAAAGCGATTTCATCCGCTGCCGGGCAGGCCGCATTGATTCACTACGCTTTGGTTTGGGAAA
>CALAEB010000145.1 GCA_937890875.1 uncultured Anaerolineaceae bacterium
CCTCACGGACAATTTGAAGCGGCCAAAAGTCAAGGTTTTAACTTTCTCCAAACGCTATTCTTTATTGTCGTGCCGCAATGCTTTAAAAATATTGTGCCCAGTCTTTTGTCACAAGTTATCACTGCGCTAAAGGATTCCAGTTTTTTGGCTTCCGTAGCTATTGCAGAATTTACCCGAACCAGCCAAGTTGTAATGGGTCGTTTTACTACATCCACAGAAGTTTTTATATTATATATAACCGTTGCAGCAGCTTATTTTGCCCTTAATTTCACGCTCAGCAGCATCGTTCGCCGAAAAAAGAAAAAAACGTCGTCTCTGCCTGCCGCAGGCCATTGATATGCAATCCGGAGTGCATAAGTATGGAAAGCTCTTTCGAATTCTTGCGCCAATACCAGCAATTCGAAATTTGGATACGCTTTCCGAATAAAGAGGCATAACTTGCTGTTCTTTTGTTGTTGCGCAGAGCGCAACAACAAAAGAACAGCAAAGAATCTCCCCATATCTCAAAACACTGCTCCAATACTGTTTGTATGTTGAATTCCAAGACAAATGCTATAATATATTTGATATTGTTTATCAAAATCAAAGCCACAAGGAGTGTTTGTCATGAAAAAGAATCCGTTAGTATTTTGCGGAATCATCGGCATTGTAGCCGGTTTCGTTTTAGGCCGTGTCATTGAAGGCGCGGATCAGAACCAGTTTCTGACTTATGGCCTCATCGGCGGTTTAGTTGTCGGCTTTTTGCTGGATTCGAGGAAAAAACCATCCACCACCAACCCGTCCGGGCCGGCAAACGAACCTTACAAAATTCCAACGGCAGATGAAATCATTGAAGAAGCGCAGGCGGAATCATCCGAAGGGAGATCAAGAGTTTCAAGAGTCCAGGATGAAACAGACGTCATCGCCCGCGCCCGTGAGGAAATTGCCAGGAACACCGGAAGTTCCGACAATGAAATCCAAGCAGGATCATCCGAAGGAAAATCAAGGGTTTCAAGAGTCCAGGACGAGACAGACGTCATCGCCCGTGCCCGTGAAGAAATTGCCAGGAACACCGGAGGTTCCGACGATGATGCCGAAAGCCTGCTTCTCGGAAAAAAGAATGAATAAATCCGTTGGCACTAACGGGTGATTTTCGGCAAAGGTATTTGAACCAAACAGAGCGGTGTTACGCTCCCTTTCGGATACGGTGTAAATTCCAAAACAAAATTCTGCGTTTCGGAATTGATATCAAATACGATGAATGTAGAAACAGATTGTGAACCGATGGAGGAATCCAGATTGGGTGTACTCCATCGGGAGTTTGCATAATCCGAATTCAAACGATCCAAATCATATCGGACATCCCTTCCCCAAAGCGATCCCAGCAATTGAAAAGACCGGCTCTCCAAGGGAGCAATTGCGGTTCCGGTTAAACTGCGCAGCCGGATCTGCATCAGCATAAAACTGCCTACCGGATAATGAAAGGTCAGTGTCTGCTGAATTTTGGGGTACATATAAGTAAAGGTCAAGCCGATCTGATCACCGCAGTGGAACTCAACATCCATCTCCGAAAATGAGACAGCGGTCGGGTTCTGATAGGGCGTCACGGTGATATACTGCTGCAGCCTGAGCGGAGTCGGATAAGGCGTTAACGTCGGGTTTGCCGTATAAGTCGGCTGGGGCGCAGGTGTGTCCAGCACCGCGGCCGTCAGATAAGCCTCAATGTCCGGAACACCGGTGTATGTCGGAAGCGCCGTATAGGTCGGCAGCGCAGTGTATGCCGGCTGATCCGTCAATGTCGGGAGCGGCGTCAGCGTCGGGAGTTCCGCCAGAATCAATTCTCCGCTGCAGCCCGAAAAGAAAAGCGGGACCGCCAAAAGCAAAAAAAGAAAAATCCGGTTCATGGCGTGTGCTCCGCCGTCGCGTAGAAATTAATGGAGAATTCCGGCTGGGGTTGAACCGGGATCGAAAAATTGCAGCCGAAACCCGATCCGGCATCAGATTCGAAACCCAACCGCCAGTTCTCCGCATGGTAATCCACGTCGAAAGCCAGAAATGAATAGACCTCAATGCCGGGAGGAACGCTGATCCCGCCGATATAGTGTTTTCCCCAGCGGTCGCTGGCAGCCTGGCCTGCCGGTCCGTAAGATGTATAGCGCACTTCCTCCCCGTCAAGATCCCCCGCCACAAAGAACTGTTTATGAAAAATTTCCGGAATCGTCCGGTCGGATATGTTCAAAAAACCAACACTGACCACCAGAAATTGGTTTCTCGACACCTCATTCCCCACAGCATAAGCAAAGTATGCGGGATGCGTCCCGATCCGCACTTCGAATAAATCTCCGCAGCGGCCATACAGGCTCAGATCGCGGGACCATAATCCGGGCTGCATCAGAATCGTTTGTATTGCGTCCGCTTCGGAATACGGCGGTTCGGTCGGATAAGGGGTATGAGCGGGGTACGTTGTGGCCGTTTCCCGAAGACTTCCCACAACAGCATCCAAACGGGGATCATATCCCGCTTCGGTCGGATAGGCCGTCAGCGACGGATAGGCCGTCTGGGTAGGGAAAGCCGGAATGGTTGGATAAGGCGTCCTGGATTCCATCATTTGTACTGTTTCGATGATACCGGCGACAGCCGTTTTTGCGGTATTGCTCGCCGCGGGAGTGCAGGCCTGAAATACCAATACAAAAACACCGGCGAAAACTGACAAACTGATTCGAAGGGATCGTTTCCGGGTCATGTTCTAATTATACAAGATAACCTTTCGCCGTTTTTTTATCCGGGAATTTGAAACAGGGACACATGTTCCGAATAAAGCAGTGAACTTTTCATATTTTGAAACGATGCTTTTGCCATTTTTGCCGGAAAATCGTACCAACGCTTCTGCGCAGGATTCCTGATCAGAAGCGGATTAAATAAAAACAGATGCATTCCGTCCCGGCCAATGCATCATTCAGTGATTTGGAACCGCTCCGACTCTCCCGGAATTACCCGGGAAATGGAACTCAGTGCGTTAACGCCCGCTTCAGATTTTTAGCTTTCTCCAAAACAGAAGCGTCGATTAATTGCTCATCGCCGCGGATAACCATCCCGCCGATTATTTTCGGATCAATCCGGAATGTGATCCCGCTCGAACCAGCCGAAAGCTTCTCTTTCAACAGTTCACTGACCCGGCTTTCTTCATCCCCGGTCAACGGCACCGCGGTGGTCACTTCCAGGTGTTTTTGGTTTTCGGGGAATGAGGTGACGCCCAGAATT
This sequence comes from uncultured Anaerolineaceae bacterium, assembly GCA_937890875.1. Lineage (GTDB taxonomy): Bacteria > Chloroflexota > Anaerolineae > Anaerolineales > Anaerolineaceae > Flexilinea. The sequence continues at coordinate 3,241 of CALAEB010000145.1, forward strand.
TTCCCGTTTTTCATCCCGGAAAGGAACTCATCCAGAATCACATGCTGCCTGGATTCATCCACCAACAGCGATTCATCCACCAATTTTATCGCGCCGTGAAGCGCAATATCAATCACCTGATTCCGCAGGTTCCCCAGCGTCTGGTCATGTTCCTTTTTCAGTTCTTCCTGCATGGCAGCCAATTTTTCACTGGCTTCCTGGTCCAATTCTTCACGGTATTCCTGTTTCATGTCCGCGATCTTGTCATGTGTTTCTTTCAGGATCGCGTCACTTTGGCTCCGGGCTTCCTGCAGTATTTGTTCCGCTTCCGCCTGCGCGTTCGCCTTGGCCTCTGCCGCAATTTGTGCGTCCTTCAGACCGTT
>CALAEB010000146.1 GCA_937890875.1 uncultured Anaerolineaceae bacterium
CAGCATCCGCAATTCGACGGCGGATGTGGAGCATGATCTGCTGGTGTTTGATAACGGAAGCTGTGAGGAAGTTAAACAATATTTGCTCGCGGAACAGGCGGCCGGGCATATCCAGTACCTGCTTTTCTCCGAGAAGAATCTCGGCAAGGGCGGCGCGTGGAACATGATCCTGCAGGGCGCACCGGGAAAAATCATCGCTTATACCGACAATGACTGCCTTTTTTCGCCGGGCTGGCTTTCCAAAAGCCTGGAAATTCTGGAGACTTATCCACGTGTCGGCATGGTCACAGCCCGTCCGTTCCGGACAAACCCGGACTTCTACAGCGCGACGCTGGAATGGGCGAAATCGACGCCGGAGGTGACGCTGTCTTCCGGACAGCTGGTTCCGTATGAAGTTTTTCGCGAGTTTGACCTTTCTCTGGGACAGTCGGAGGAGGAAATCCGCGCGCATTACGACGCGACCGAGGATCATCAGCTGATTTATCATGGTGTACCGGCGATGGCCGGCGCGTCGCATTGGCAGTTCACCGCTTACAAAACTGTGCTGGCTGATTTTCTGCCGTTCCAGATGGACCGCCCGATGGGGCAGGTCAAACAACTGGATATGCGGATGAACGAAAAAGGGTTGCTGCGTCTGATGCCGGTGGAACCGCTGGCGATGAACATGAGTAATACCACGCTGAATTTGGCTCAGACTGCCGCTGCCGGCGACCTCCCCATGGAGCGCGAAACCGGGAAACGCGCGCGGTTTGTTGATTTGCCGCCGGTGAAGAAAATGCTGCTTGGCATTTACGATCGGATCTTTCATTGGTATTATGATGAAAGACCCAAAGCCGGATAAATCCGGAAGCGATTCGAAAGGCGGAGAACCCTTCCCGACGGGATGCGTGCTTGCTTCCTGCCGAAAGGCTGTTCAGAGATTTAAGAGATGATGGATCCAAAAGAACCCAAAACAGTTTTTATCTGTGCCGACCATGGCCTGGCGATTGTCTATTTTCTGCAGACTGATGTTGTCCGCACGCTGCTGGCCAAAGGTTTGCGTGTAGTCGTGCTGACCGATGATGGCGTGACCGACAAGGTACGCGAGCGTTTCGGGCGGGAAAATCTGTTTTTTGAAGGGCTCCGGCTCGAACGGCTGCAGGATTATTTCAAAAAAGAACATCACAACCGGCAATATTGGCTGCATTTTTTGCGCTGGATGGGCGGATCCGACCGTGTGAACACGACCGCGATTGACAGTCATCTGCGGCAAATGGCGCATGAGACTTCCCGTAAGGGAAGACTGCTGATGCCTTTCCTGAAGGCATATATCCGACTGCTGCGAAAATCCAAATCCGCGCGCAAACGGTTAGTACGCCGGCAGATGCGGTTTACGCCGCGGATTTATGCCGATCTTTTCGAAAAATATCAACCGGTTCTGGTCATCGCCGGTACTTCCGGCTGGCGGCTGGATCGCTACCTGCTGCGCGAAGCCGCCCAAAACGGAATTGAGACCTGCATGGCGGTGATCGGCTGGGACAATCCCAGCAGTTACCGGCTGCCGGGCGCGCCGGTACAATGGGCGAATTGCTGGTCGGCGGTGCAGCAACAGGAACTGACGGATGGCGCGGACTGGGAAGATGCCCGTGTGCATGTCGGCGGAATTCCGACCTATGACGGCTATTTCCGCCGGTCCTGGCAGCTTTCCCGCGAAGAATATTTCAAACTGCATGGATTGGATCCGCAGCGGAAGCTGCTCTCCTTTGCCTGTAGTTTTGTCACCTTTTCCCCCAATTATCAGGACGTGGAGGCGCTGGTCCGTCTGGTGACGGAAGACGCGTTAGCCGAACCCTGCCAGCTGCTGATCCGGCTGCATCCGAACCATTTCATAAAAGGTTCGCTCTATGAGGGAGAGGCCAATCGGATCCGCGCGTTGATCGAGGGCAAAGCGCATGTTCACCTGGTCGAGCCGGTCCCGTTGGGCGGCGATCTGGGCTTTTATTCGGGCGAAGACATGCCGGAAAAATCCTCCATGATGACCTGGTCGGACGTGTTCCTGACAGTTTATTCGACTATGGTGGTGGAGACGGCGATCCATAACCGCCCGATCATCAGCGTCTGCATTGATGCGCCGGGAGGATGGAACAAAGCGGAGAAGTTTGATCTGTCACTCTCAGAAATCGGCGAATGGCCGACACACGAGCGTTTTCGTAAGGCCGGAGCCGGACGGGTGGCCTATGATCTTTCTCAGCTGCGGGAGGCAATCAATCTGTATCTGCGTGAGCCGCAAACGGATGAGGCGGAACGCAAACAGTTTATATTGGACGAGTGTACCTTTACGGACGGGAGTGCCGGCCGGCGCAGCGGTGAATATTTTGCCGCGCTGGCGGCGCGGGCTGTGCGACATTCCGCGCCAGTTTATCACTTTGATCCGCTCGGCGGCGGCGCTTGAATCAATTGTGCTGAATGATTCAAGCGATATCCTGATTCGGAACAGGAAGATTCTCTTCGAATAAATAAAGCGAATAACAGAGATCGCTTTCCGGATAGTTTGGACTGCTGAAGCTGAACATCGAAATTTGAATTGCCGGAGGGTCATGCGTTTCCTTTTCCCGTTGATTACGCTGCTCGAATCGGCGGCGGCCATTTTTTTTCTGTGGCGGCCGGCGGAATCTGATTTGTCTCCGTTGCGGATGATGTTTGTCGGCCTGACGCTGCTGATCACGATCGGCATTCTTCTCGGCTGGATCCTATGCACCCGCAATCCTGAAACCTCTTTCTCCCGGAAAGTCACCGGCGGCGCTTCCGCAGTCGCTTGCGGCGGGCTGGTTTTTCTGCTGTTCGGCTTGTTTTGCTTCGGGTGTGTGGCTGCGTCCACCCGGTATTATGATAACCCGGCCATCGACCGGCTTACCGCCTATGTCCGGCAGGCCGTGCCGTTCCTGATTTTCTGCGGACTCGTCGGTATCCAACTCTTTTTATCCGTCTTTTTACATTTATTCCGACAGGAAGGGCGAATCGGCGCAGTCTGGCTGCGCTTGCTGTGGCAGGGCAGAATTGTCTGGCAACTGCTCTTAGTCGCGCTGTCCTGCCTGCTTTTGATGGCGGCTTTTCTGCCCATCCGGCGGAATTATTACCCCGCCCATGATTATTCGATTTTCGCTTACTTCGGCCAGCAGATCCTGAAAGGACGCATCCCGTTTTCAGAGATTTGGGACCACAAACCGCCGCTGATTTTTTATATCGACGCGCTGGGACTATTTTTGGCGGACGGATCGCTGATCGGAATCTGGGTGCTGGAATTCCTTTCCATCTTTATAGTGGCATGGATCCTGTTCAAATTGACCGCCGGATCGTTTACGGAACAGATCGCGCTGCCGGTGGTCTGCTTCGGCATTCTTCACGAAGTCCGGCTGTTCGATTTCGGCAATTATACGGAAGAATTTTCAATGTTTTTCCAGATGCTGGCGCTGGCACTGATGTTCTCCCGCCGTTTGCAAAAACGTCCCACGCTTCGTGCGGCGCTGTCCGGGGTCTGCTGCGGACTGGCGTTTACCTGCAAGCAGAACACCATCGGATTGTGGATCGCCTGGTTTTTGGTGGAAGTCATTGAGTTGATCAGTGAACCGGCAACCCGCAGTAAAAAACGCAAGCCATTCTTCAACCGGTGGCTGATCTTCCTGAGCGGTTTTCTGTTAGTCAACGGCCTTTGGGCAGCTTACTTCTGGTCCAAGGGTGCGCTGTGGGATTATTGGGATGTGGCGTTCCGGTATAATTTTGTGTACTCCGGCCAGAGCAGCACGGCCGGGCGGCTTGCCACCAACTGGACAACACTCACCTTTCTGCCCGGAATTTCTCCGTTTCTGCTGTTGGGCTATATCTCCTGGGGCGTTACCGCGATCGGAAGTGTCCGGCGCCTGCGGGCGTATCGCGGCTGGTTTGTGGAGAACCGGCTGCTTCTGTGGGCGCTGATCTCGCTGCCGGTTGAATTGTTTCTGGCGGGGATTTCCGGTATGAATTACCAGCATTATTTTATCCTGTGCATCCCGCCGCTCACAGTTCTGATCGCCGCGCTCGTTCAGCGGTGCGATGCTTTTCTGCGAACCCGGTGGCGCAGCGGTTTGACGACGGTTCTGACGATCGGCTTGCTGATTGCCGCTTCATTTCCGTTGATTCCTTTGTTTCGGGAAAGTTACTTGCCGCGCAATCCGTCGGTGTATACCAAAGCGGCGGATTTTTTACGGGAGAACAGTGAGCCGGATGATCCGGTCCAGATTTGGGGCGGCGGACTGGCGGCTTACGTGATGGCTGAACGGTCTGCGCCGACCCGGTTTTTCAACGTTCGTCCGCTTTATCTTTTCCCGGGATGGATGCAGGAAGCGCAATGGGCGCAATTCCTTTCGGATTTGATAAAAAATCCACCCAAGTATATTCTTTATACCAACGAAAGTTATATGGCGGAAATCCCGTTCGCTGAAGATGATGGTTTTTGTACTGCAGGTCCCTTGCCGGATTATCAGAAGGACACGTACAATTATCTTTGTGGGAATTATCAATTCCGTGAGATGATTAACCCGGGAATGAATGATACCTGGGGTGTGTTTGAATACCGAAAGGAGAAATAATCTGATGATTGATGCGCATACATCCAACTTAACGACTGTTTATGCCGCCTCTCCGTCCCGCTATGACACGATGCAATACCGCCGCTGCGGCAGGAGCGGGATTAAGTTGCCGCTGCTGACACTGGGGCTCTGGCATAATTTTGACGGATATAAAAGCTTTGAAACGGCGCGCGCCATGCTCCGGCACGCTTTTGATCATGGCATCACGCATATTGATCTGGCCAATAATTATGGGCCGCCTTACGGCTCGGCTGAAACGATCTTCGGGCAAATCTATGCTCAGGATCTGAAACCTTACCGGGACGAGCTGTTTCTCTCTTCCAAGGCCGGGTATGACATGTGGCCCGGGCCTTACGGCGATTTCGGTTCGCGGAAGTATCTGGTTGCCAGTCTGGATCAGAGCCTGAAGCGTATGGGTGTGGATTATGTGGATGTTTTTTACCATCACCGCCCGGATCCGGAAACGCCGCTGGAAGAAACAATGGGCGCACTGGATCATATCGTGCGGCAGGGGAAGGCGCTTTACGCCGGAATTTCGAATTATCCGGCTGCGTTGACCGCGCATGCGGCAAAAATTCTGCGCGACCTGGGAACGCCCTGCCTGATTCATCAGCCGTCCTATTCGATCCTGAACCGTTGGACGGAAAAGGACCATCTTTTTGATGTGACGGCTGAAAATGGGATCGGTGTGATCGTTTTTTCACCGCTGCAGCGCGGATTGCTTTCCGGGCGCTATTTGGATGGGGTCCCGGAAGGCTCACGGGCCTCGCTGAATAAATTCCTGAAACGCAGCCTGATCAACGAAGAAAGTATCACCTATATGCAGGAATTGAATGCGATCGCAAAAAGGCGCGGGCAAACGCTGGCTCAGATGGCTTTGGCCTGGGTACTGCGGGATGAACGGGTGACCAGCGCATTATTCGGCGCCAGCAGTGTCGAACAGGTGGATGAAAATTTACACGTGCTGGAAAACCTGTCGTTCTCCGCGGAAGAACTGGCTGAGATTGATCGGGTCGCCGAGCCGTTCATGCGGCTGTTGGCCGAATAACCTGCGGAACATTCCCGCTTGCGAACCCTGATGCGCGGAAAAATTCGTCCGGCCGGAATTATTCTGCTGATCAGCCTGCTGCTGGAGCTCTTTTTGTTTAATTTCCGTAGTTTTGAGCTGATCGGCAGTTATCCCTCTCAGGAAATCCACTTTCAGCCGGCGGAGATGACAGCAACGAATGAGGATGGGATCCAAGCGTTTTCTTTCCGGGTCGATGCGCCGGAGCGGATTCCGCAGGATCTGCGCAGCGTTCAGTTCGACTTTGAAACGTCCCCGGCAGACATTATCCGCGGGACGATTCATACGGAGGAGAAAGGTTCGCTCACCGGACATGTGCGGGAGATGAAAATCATCCCGGGCGTCGAACACAGCCGGAACGTTTATCTTTATCCGAGCGGACGGGTGACCGCAGTCACCTTCACGCTGGAAACGGCTGACCCGCAGGCTGTGCGGGTGACGTTTAACCGGCGGCTGCCGGTGCGGGTAAATGGGTTCCGGCTTTTGATAGTGTTCCTCGGGCTTGGACTGCTTTATCTCTTGCGTCCGGGCTCTCCGCTGTATCAGGTAAGGTTGAACCTGCGTGGTCGCCGGCAGCGGGCCGCGTTTCTCGCTTTGTTCGTGGTATATACAGGGTTCCTGATCTGGACGGCTGTCAGCACATACCCGGATCTGAAAACGATGCTGCGGTCCGATAATTTTGCTTTTTGGAATAAAGACCATTATCAATTATTGACGGATGCACTCATGAACCGTTCCGTTTCGTTGGCAGCGGAACCGCCGGCCGCACTGGAAACGCTGCGGAACGCTTATGACGGCGAAGAACGCCTGCAAAACGGGATTTCCGACGCGGATATTTATTGGGATACGGCGTATTATAACGGAAAATATTATGTATATTTCGGTGTGGTTCCGGCGGTTACGATCCTGTTGCCGTTCCGGCTGCTGACCGGACGTTATCTGCTGAACGATTTTGTTGTCCTGGCCTATGCGGTCATCGGTTCGCTGGGGCTGCTGTACTGTTATTTTTGGCTGGTCTGGCGCTATTTTTCGGAGCTCTCTGCGCCCGTGGTCTGGATCGGAGCGGCGATTCTGCTGAGTTCGGCCGGCTTGGCCTGGTGCGTGCGGCGGCCGCTCTCCTACGAGCTGGCGATATCCGCCGCATTTTGTCTCTCGGTATGCGGATTGGCCTTGAATCTGAGTGCGATAGCGCATGCGCGGTTTCGGAAGGTAAAACTCTTTGCGGGCTGTCTGCTGATGGCCGCTGCGGTCGGCTGCCGACCGACTGCGTTGTTTGTCTCATTGTTCAATTTGCCGGTTGTGCTGCCGCTGCTTTTCAGCCGAAAAGAGAACGGTCGGCTGTCTGTGGCTCCCGGTGTGCTTTTTTCCGTTGTGATTCCGTATGGCGCTGTGGCAGCCGGTTTGATGGCCTATAATTTCGCCCGTTTCGGTTCTGTGCTTGAATTCGGGCAGAATTACCAGCTGACGATTGTCGATAACCGGGCTGTCGGCAGCGGGCCGCTGCTTTCGAATGCGCTGCTGGGGGTCTACAACCTGGTGTTCCGGGGCGGAACGATGCTGAGCAGTGATTTTCCGTTTCTGGTTCCGCCGGCGCCGCTGACTTTTGGCTTTGGCGGGACGAAATTCTGGAAGGACAGTTTCTCGGTGGCAGCGATCTGTCCGCTGGTGTATCTGCTGCTGTTCTTTCCGTATTTTCGGATGGGAATCCGCCGGCGCGGCAAGCGTTTTCACGCGCTCTTTTTTGTCCTGGCGATCGTTCCGCTGCTGATGGCCGCGTTTGTCGGCACGACCGTGGGAACCTACCAACGATATATCATCGATTTCGCCTGGATGCTGGTTTTGGCCGGACTGCTGGCTGCGTTTCTCTGTGCGGAACGGCTGTCCGCTGCCGGGTTAGAGCGAATGGTACAGGGTGGGCTGGTGGTTTGCCTGATGATCAGCGCGGCTTATGCCGTGGTGCTTTCCTGCGGGGAGGCGCAGCTGGATGTGAAGAATTTCTTTGAGTTCCATAATCCGATTTTGTTCAACCAGGTCGCCTATCAGTGGATGTTCTGGCTGTGATTGAGAAGTGATATTCCAATGGCCTTTCACATCCATGTGGTGATGCCTGATCTGGCGAATCATTTACTGAAAAAAAAAGATTATTCAGGTTCTGTTACTTTGGCATAGTTTAGCAGACGAACGGTGACGTTTGTCTCAGATCCAACTTTGCTGTCGACCTCCACTATCTCCTAATATATACCGACAATTTATTTACGATTGCCATTTGAACCTTAGACGATCTGTTGGCATATTCTTTTTATCTGACCCCTTGGGACCAAAAACCAAATGTTTTTCAGCTGCGAAATTGAAATCTAAATAATTAAGCTCATTTGTGAAAAGGAAGATAATATCATGCGATTATAAAGATTGTCATATAAAATCATGCCAAAACTCATATTTACACGAGCCAGAGAACAGCTATAATCAGATTGAACAAAATAACAACCATTGAACAAAATTTCAAGAGGCTCAGGTGGCAATTACCGATAATCTTCATCTTGTAATAAAAGTATGTCAAATGTATTATTTTGACGATTTTAGCCAGAAGGAAATTTCAGAAAAATTGGGTATATCTCGGCCACAAATCAGCCGAATCCTCACCTCCGCCAAAGAAAATAATATTGTTAATATCACGATCGATAATCCATTCGAAGATGAGACAAAACTTGAAAAAGCTTTGATTTCCAAATTTAAGTTAAAAGATGCTTTGGTGCTGAAAAATAATCATTTTACAAAAAATGCTAGAAATGAAGAAAATGGAAAAATCTTCGAAGAATATTTAAATTCCATTGTTCCGGAGAAAGCTAAGTTTGGGGTAATGAGCGGTCATACGATTAGCCGCCTGGTTTTTAATATTCACCACTTGCCTCGAAAAGGGCTAGAGATTGTTCCATTAATGGGAGGTTTGGGCTATGAAAATTCCGGACTCCATGCAAACTCTATTGCACAACGACTTGGCGAAATTAGCGGTGGTAAAAATTATGTGTTAAACGCACCGGTTGTTGTTCAAAGCCGACAAGCAAAAGAAATCCTGTTGCGGGAATCTGAAATTGCCTCTGTTTTAGCGTTAGGACAGCAGTGTAATTTGACTTTAGTGGGAATTGGTCAAATAAATCGTTCTTCCACAACGGCTATTGCTGGAAAATGGACAGAAAATGATATTACGGAACTGCAGAAAGCTGGCGCTGTTGCTTCAGTGTGCAACTCGTTTTTAGATAAAAATGGATTATTGATTCATGCTGAGGTTAGTGAAAGATCAATCGGGCAAACTTTGGAAACAATTTCGTCTTCCAAAATCATTGCCGCTGCAAATGGCAAGGAAAAGGTGGATGCCATTCGAGCGGCTTTAAAAAGCGGATATTTGGGCGTTTTGGTTACTGATATTGAAACGGCCAAAGAAATATTGTCATAATAAAGAAGGAGATAATTATGAGGAAGCGGTTAGTTTTATTTGCATTAGTTGTGTTTACGCTGTTCCTGTCTGCTTTGGCTGTGTCTGCTGCGAGCCCTGAAGGAAAGAATGTAACGATTCTTACTCCTTATATGAGCTCAGTTACTACAAATCAGATGGCTGAATATTTGAAAACAAATCTGGAAGCGTCTGGTGTTAAGGTGACAATTGTCGATACAAAAGGGGATATGGCACAATTTGCCAGCCGTATTGAAGATACTGTCTCTGCGAAAGTCGACGCAATGGTCGTTATCAGTGTTGATCCGCAGCAATTTGCCACTCAATTAGAAAATGCTTTTGATGCAGGTATTCCGGTTTTTGGTGTTGACAGTGGATTTATTGACGGAATGATGGTGAATGCTACCAGTGACAACTATGCGATGGGTGAACAGATTACAAAGTACCTTTTTGAAGATTTGATGAGAAATGAAGGTACAGTCATCATGTTAACGCATCGCCCACACCCGGGTGTGGTGAAACGCTGCGAAGCATTTGACGAAATTCTTCCTGAATATGATGGGATCACTCTGATAACCGAACAGCACGTAGACGTTCCTAATCCGATTGAAAATGCAAGAAAAATTGTCGAGAACCTGTTTTTGGCGAATCCTGAAAAAGGTTCGATTACAGCAATTTGGGCTGCCTGGGATGAACCAGCTATCGGCGCTGCACAAGCATGCCAAGATGCGGGCCGAGAAGAAATTATTATCATCGGTGTGGATGGCAATAGCCAAGCAGTGGAGATGATTGAAGAAGGTTCAAGTCTGAAAGCAACTGTCGCTCAGAATTTTGAAGGTATGGCAAACATTATCGCAGAAGATATCATCAATCTGTTCAACGGTGGAACAATTGAGCCGGGCGAAAAATATGCTCCGGGTAAATTGATAACTGCCGAAAAATAAATCCGGTGCATTCCGTTTAATACTTCGGAATTGATTGGTCCGATCATAAATTAAATGCCATAGTTCAATTTTTTTGAAAATTAAGTTGCGCTATGGCATTTTTTCATAAAAAGGCCCCAATCGATTTGCAAAGAAAGGATTTAATACAATGTTATTGCGAACAAAAGGTATAACCAAACAATTCAATGGTGTTTATGCTCTCAAAAATACGGATTTTGAAATAGAAGCGGGAGAAATCCATGGCTTGGTGGGTGAGAATGGAGCCGGAAAATCCACGGTGTTTATACTCTTGATGCTGGCGAGATTTACTGGTACGACCAACCAGTTGAGATTGCCTTTCCCTCCCAGAGTTTCAAACTCGGAATAAATGTGATTCATCAGGATCGAAACTTGATTCCATCCTTTAATGGAATTGAAAATGCTTATCTTGGTTTGGAGTATGAGACTAAAAAAGATGGATTTACAGTAGATTGGGAAAAAATGAGGAAACGCGTCGTTGAAACAACAAAAGCGTTGAAAATTGACCTTGATCTTGATTTACCAGCATCTGCTTTATCCCCCGCTCAACGGACAATGTTGGAAATTGTTCGTGCAATGATGACAGATTCAAAGCTTTTGATTTTGGATGAACCGACTGCCTCTTTGACAGATAAAGAATCTGAATTACTCTTCAAATTAATAAACTTATTAAAAGAAAAAAACACTGCAGTTCTGTATGTTACGCATCGTATGGATGAAATCTTCCGGTTAACAGATCGGATTACAGTTTTAAAAAATGGTGAAAAGGTCGCAACGGTTCTGACAAAGGCCATGAATAAAGAAAAAATAATATCCTTGATGACGGATAATTGGGCAAGTGAGAAATTAGAGACAGTAAAAAAATTCGGGAAAACACTTCTGACAGTCGAACATATTCAAAGTAAGGACAAGACAGTGCAGAATGTCAGTTTCAAAGTGCGTGCCGGAGAAATTCTTGGAGTTTTCGGTCTTGGTGGCAGTGGACGTACTGAATCATTGGAATGTATTTATGGACTTAGGGCATTAGCCGATGGCAAGATTATTTTGGAGGATCAGGATTTCTTTAATGTTACTCCCGAAAAATCCTTAAAAAATGGCTTAGTGCTGATTTGTGAGGATCGGCGTGGAATGGCTTTGATTCCTCGGTTAAATGTGAAACAAAATATAGTCCTTTCCACAATCGATGCCCATGCGCGTTATGGAATTGTTGATGAACAAAAAGAACTTACGCATACGAATGAAAAAATCGCTGAGTTGAGTATTAAGACTGAAGGACCAAATCAGAGGGTCTCCCAGCTTTCTGGTGGAAATCAGCAAAAAGTGGTTTTTGCCAAGGCGCTGATGTCCGCACCCCGCGTATTGTTGTGCGATGAGCCGACACAGGCCGTTGATGTAAAAACCAGGGCAGAGATTCATAGGTTATTGCGGAAGATGGCGGACCAAGGGAGCGGTATCGTGTTCGTTTCTTCTGATCTGCAAGAGGTTTTGAGTATTTCAGATAATATTGTTGTCATGGTAAATGGCAAAACCTCAGACCTTCTTGAAAATGATGGTATCACCTCAGAACAAGTTTTATCGATATGCTACCAAAACTAAATTCGTTCAACCCTAGATTCTATAGAAAGGTTTCTTGTAAATTATGAAGAAGCAAAATTCTTTCTCAAAAATTTTTCAATCATATGGAACTATTATTGCGGGATTATGTGTCATTTTGGTTTTCAGCGCTTTACGCCCAGACGCTTTTTTTACCGTCCGGAATTTAATTAATATCAGCCGCCAGATTTCCTTACAGGTAATTATTGCTATTGGTGCAACATTGATAATGTGTGTGGGGGAATTTGACCTGTCTATTGGTGCGATCGCAAGCCTTGGTGGGGTGATAGCCGCCAAAATGGCTGTCGCAGGTGTTCCGTTGCCTTTTTGTTTTATCGCCCCCTTGGTTATTTGTTTTGTGATTGGCTGGATTAATGGTTGGATTGTTACAAAGTTTTCTGTATTATCATTTATTACAACACTTGGAATGAGCACAATTTTGGCAGGATTCACGTTTTGGCTCACAGGTGGTTCAACCGTTTTCCAAAATATTCCTAAGACATTCACTTATCTTGGTTCCAAAAGCATCCTTTCTATTCCTTATCTCTCAATTATCATGCTCATTTTTACTGTAATTTTTTGGTTTGTCATGCGGCACACTGCTTTTGGCCGAAAACTTTATGCTATTGGTGGAAATGAGATTGCAGCGAGAGTGTCTGGAATCAATGTAAAAAAGAATAAAAAACTGGCCTTTGCGCTTTGTGGTGCAATGTCGGCATTAACAGGGATTTTGATGGCATCTCGATTAGGTTCGGCACATCCGACTGGTGGAGACAGCTTTTTCCTTCCATCTTATGCCGCAGTTTACCTTGGGAGTACTGTTTTTAAGGAAGGTACTCCCAATATTTGGGGGACTTTCGTTGGTGCAGCAATCTTGGGGATTCTTGCTAATGGATTGACTATTTTGCAGGTGCCCACATATATGCAGGATATCGTGACCGGTCTGATTATAATATTGGCAGTCATAGCCCAAAAACTTGGCCAGGGAGATTCAAAATGAGGGGTATTTTCTCTGTGCGAAACCAGTCTGTTTTGCAAAGGCGTGGGAAACTTTTGGTAGGTTATCTTGTTGCCGGATATCCGGATCCGGAAACCTTTTTTTCGATATTGAAAGGTTGTGCCTCTGCCGGTCTGGATATTTTTGAAATTGGATACCCATCAGAAAATCCTTTTTTGGATGGCGAAGTGATTCGCAAAGCACATCAGGTTGTCGATCATGCCTTAATCTCGGACATTTCATATTGGAAACGAATTCGCTCAGTTGTGAATCAACCGGTTTGGGCCATGGGATATTCAAAGGAGTTGCAGAAAGGTGAGTTTCATACTGAACTGGCTCAAAATAGCTTGGTCGATACATTTGTGATTCCGGATATCATCGAGTCCGAACGAAAGCATATGGCTGTGAAAATGGCGCAATTTAATGTAAATGTAATGGCATTCGTCAATCCGGATATGGCTCTGGAGGAGGTGAGAGATTGTTTTTCTTCTGAATCTTTGATTTATCAGCAACTCTATTCTGGTCCGACTGGTATTAGCGATGTAAAAGACCATTATAAAGAAATCCTGACTATAGCGAAAGAATATTCAGATGTGAGAATTTTTGCTGGATTTGGAATTAATTCGTCTGAACGTGCCCTTCAATTGCTCGCATCCGGTTTTGATGGAGTAATTGTTGGTACGGCGATGATGCAAAAGTTAAATGTTTCTCCTCAAGCCTTATATGATTTTATTTATTCGATAAAGTCTGAAACTGAAAAGGATGCGGACTGAAAATGAAATATATCGCGACTTTTGATATTGGTACCACTGCTGTGAAGGGCGTTCTTATTTCAGAATCAGGCAATGTGATTCTTTCAAAAAGTGAAACGATTGAAACAATTTTCATCGGCGATTTCGTAGAACAACGCCCAAATGACTGGTTTGAAGCATTTTGCCGTATTTCCAAAATCTTTACAACTGAAAAACCAGCGATTGAAATCGGCGCAATCATTATGAGTGGTCAGATGCAAGATTTGATTCTGGTCGGCAATGATGGTTTCCCAACTACAAATGCCATCCTTTATTCCGATGCTCGTGCTTTGGACCAGGCAAAAAAAATTTCACAGGCAATCGGAGAGGAGAAGATATTTGCTACCACGATGAACCGGTTTGACGGATCGATACCTTTTGCCAAACTGTTGTGGGTAAAAGAAAACCTTCCGCATATTTATGATGCTTTACATAAAATTTTGATCAGCTCGAAAGATTATGTGATTTACCGGCTTACTGGTAATTTTGTTGCAGATGTAGTTGCCGGATCGACTGCCGGTTTAATGGATATTCGAGAAAAAAAATGGATTGGATCATGGTGCAAAATATTTAATATTGATCCGGCTTTGTTACCTGATCTTTATTATTCTGAAGAATGTGCCGGAAGCATTACCGAGACCGCTTCGACCTATTGCGGATATTTAACCGGAACGCCGGTCTATGTTGGTTCTGGTGATGCCGGAGCTACGACGCTTGCAAGCGGGATTTTTGAAAACGGAGAATTCAATATTAATCTTGGTACCTCTGGTTGGGTTGCCTGTGTTTCAGACAGTCCGATGCCTAAAGAAAGTGTTTTTAACCTTGCTGCTATTCCCAGAGATCTTTATATTAATGTAGTTCCTTTTTACAATGCTGGAAATGTTCACCAATGGATCTGTTCTGTTATGGCAAACGATGGAATGAAAGATGAAATGTATGCATATGGAAACAAACTTCTCGCAGGAAGTGAACCTGGTAGTGGATCAGTAATGTTTTTACCTTATTTAGTTGGAGAACGTTTCCCAGTTATTGATACAGAAATAAAAGGTGCTTATGTCGGTATAACTCCTGAGACGACTAAGCAGGATTTGATTCGAGCGGCATTGGAAGGTGTGGCATTTTCTATTCGTCAAGGACTGAACGTGATCGGTAAAACTCCAAAAACAATCTCCTTAATCGGAGGG
>CALAEB010000147.1 GCA_937890875.1 uncultured Anaerolineaceae bacterium
CAGTCATCCTGCGCCAGGCCATCCTCGATGGAGACAATCGGGTACTGGTCCACCCAGGATTTCCAGAACGCAACCATCTCTTCGCTGGAAAGCAGCTTGCCTTCCTTGCGCAGGTTGTATTTTTTTGTTTCTTCATCATAAAGTTCGGAGGCAGCGGGATCCAGCGCAATCGCCACATCCACACCAGCTTTGTACCCGGCTTTTTCGATGGCTTCAAGAATCACTTCAACCGCCTCAACATTCGCTTTCAGTGCGGGCGCATATCCGCCTTCGTCGCCGACCAGTGTCGTATAGCCGCGGGCTTTCAGGACGGATTTCAGCGAATGATAAATTTCGGCGCCCCAGCGAAGACCCTCGGCAAAGGATTCCGCGCCGAAGGGCATCACCATGAATTCCTGTGCGTCGGTGGACTGCCAGGCGGTATGTGCGCCGCCGTTCAGGATATTCATCATCGGAACCGGGAGGGTGTGGGCCCAGACACCGCCGATATAGCGGTAGAGCGGCAGACCGAGCGAGTTGGCGGCAGCTTTTGCCACAGCGAGCGAGGTACCGAGAATTGCGTTGGCGCCCAGTTTGGATTTGTGGGGAGTGCCGTCCAGGTCAAGCAGTGCATGGTCAATTTCAATTTGTTCCACCGCGTCAAATCCGATGATTTCATCCGCAATCAGATCATTGACGTTTGCGACGGCTTTTTGTGTTCCTTTCCCGAGATAGCGGCTTTTGTCGCCGTCTCTTAATTCAAGCGCTTCATGAACACCGGTAGATGCTCCAGACGGTACTGCTGCGCGTCCGTAATTGCCATCTGTCAAGACAACTTCCACTTCAACCGTCGGATTACCGCGGGAATCCAAAATTTCTCTCCCGATGACTTGTTCGATAATGGTATCCATTATTTCCTTCTTCCTTCTTTTTTGAAATTCCGGGCAGCTTTTACCCGTTTTTCCCTAATTATAAGGCAGTTTTGTGAATAATTTCTAAAAACAGGAAAGGAGCGCGGCTTGCGTCAGAAGTTCAAGATGCGGCCTTTCCTGCCGATTAAAGATGATAATTTGGCTGTTGTTCCATTTTTGCGTTTTGCCAAAAATGGAACAACAGCCAAGAGACTTTTCAAACTTCGAATCCAATCGTCGGAATTGCTGATTTCTTCTTCGGCTCGCTCAACCTTTGACAGCCCCGGCGACCACGCCTTCGATAATCTGCCGCTGGCAGGTCAGGTAAAACACGATGATCGGCACGATGGATAAAACGAGCATCGCCATCAGCGCACCCATGTCCCGCGAGCCGTAACCGCCTTGCAGGAATTGAACGGCGATCGGGATCGTCCGGTATTTATTTCCGATCAGCAGATAAGGCAGGATCGGGAAAACAACGCTGAAAAATGTTTGGATCGGGGAACAGCCGTCGATGACAGACGCTTCTTCAATTTCTTTGGGGATGCTTTTTATAAAACCGGAGAACATAAATACCGATAATCCGGCGCCAAACCCCAGGTAGATGAAGATGATCCCGACCGGATTGTCCAGGCGCAGAACGTTCGCGACTTTTGACATGGTGAACATGACCATCTGAAACGGGACGATCATGCTGAAAACAAATAGATAATACAGCGCACTGGTGATTTTTGTTTTTACCCGGGTAATGTACCAGGCGGTCATCGAGGTGAAAAAGACAATGACCAGAACCGAACCGACCGTGATGAAGAGCGAATATCCGAAGGCGTGAAAGAAATTAATTTTGGCTACGCCGTTGATATAGTTTTTTATGCCGACATAGGTCTTCGCGTCCGGCAAAACGAACGGTGCATCCGCAATATAGAACTGGCCTTTGAAGGAATTCATCAATACGATGAATATCGGGGAAAGAAACAAAATGACCAGAATTACGAGTACGATAAAAATAATAGAATTTGTCTTGCTTTTCATCAGCTTTCAACCTCCTTCGTTCGGGTTAATCTGAGCTGGACAAAAGCGATGATTGCGACCAAAAGGAAAAAGACGACTGCTTTTGCCTGGCCGACACCTTCCCAGCCAACCCGTCCATAGAATGTCTTGTAAATATCCAGCGCCAGCATTTGCGTTTTATCGCCGGGCGCTCCGTTGGTCAGGGCAAGGTTCTGGTCAAACAGCTTGAAGGAGTTGGTCAGGGTGAGAAACGTGCAGATGGTAATGGAAGGCATCATCATCGGGATGGTGATCTTGAAGATCGTTTGACTTCGGCTTGCGCCGTCGATTGCTGCGGCTTCATTCAGTTCTTTGGGGATATTTTGAATTCCGGCGATATAAATGATCATCATATAGCCGATCATCTGCCAGTTCAGCACGACGACCAGCCCCCAGAAGCCATATTTTGCGCTGAATGTGATATCTACGCCGAACAACGCAATCAAAATTCCGTTGATGATTAACTGCCAGATGTATCCGAGAACAATTCCGCCGATCAGATTAGGCATAAAAAAGGCTGTCCGGAAGAGGTTTGTCCCCCGGATCCCGCGGGTCAGCAGCAGCGCCAGCGGAAAAGCGAGCAGATTGATCAGTACAACGGAAACAACTGCGAACCGTGCGGTGAACCAAAGCGCTTCAATGAATTTGGTATCTGCGGTAAAAGCACGGACATAATTGGATAAACCGACCCAGCGGGCATCGATTACGGTCCGAAATTCCGTAAACGATAATCCAATTCCCATAATGAAAGGGATCAGAAAGGATATGGTAAATGCGAGAAGCGTCGGCAAAACAAAAATCGGAAAATACTTTTTCAGAGTTTTGCTCATTGGCTGCCTCCTTTTGATAGCGTAACGGACATCCAAAGTTTGATGGAACGGGATGGCTTTTTGTTGCCGTGTGTCTGCTGCAGCGGACACACGGCAACAAAAAACTTTTTCCACGTCTGATATGAATCAGATTTTCATATCTGGTCCGAGTGTCAAAAGTCGGATTGCTGTTGCTGAAAGAAGAAACTGTTGTTCTGTCTTTTACTGCGCGAAGCGCAGTAAAAGACAGAACAACAAACATTCCTTTTTCGGTAATTGAATGTTTTTGACACCCAAACCATATTTCGAATCATTGATGAAAGAAAGCCTGCTTTGATATGAAATGTCAAAAGCAGGCTTTTGCTTCTAAACGATACGGTTGTTTTCTGTGACCGGCTTAATTGCCACTTTCACTCTTCCATTCGTCCACAACCAGCTTCGAGACAGCGTCCCAATCCATTTGTCCTTGGGCATACTGCAGAAGGGCGGCTCCGAAGTCATTTTTGAAAGTCTGGCTTGGGAAGACGGTGAAGTTCCAGGCGACGGAGGTCACGCCTTCTTTGCCCATCCAATTCAAAACTTCTTTTGCCAGGGGATCGGTCGGTTTTTCATCTTCAGCGAAAGTGTCAAACGGGGCGATGAAGCCGAGTTTGTTGGTGACGAATTCTTTCCCCTTCTCGGATGAATATAGCCAATAGATGAAATCCTCGGCCAATTTCTGTTTTTCCTCAGAGACATTTTTGTTGATCGCAAAGAAGTTTTCGGTGCCGGTGCAAAGGCCCTGGTTTTCTTCTCCCTCAACCCCGATATAGATCGGCAGGAATTTGATATCTTCCTCGGCAACAACATTTCCGTCGACCGAAGCGATTTGGCTCCATGCCCAGTTTCCGTTTTGGACCATTGCCGCCCGCCCCAGCGCGAATTCCGCCATCGAATCAGCGACCTGCTTTGATCCGAGGAGTTTCGGGTCGGTAACAGAGTTGTTGATATAGAGATCAAAAATATCTTTGAAATTCGGGCCGTATTGGAAAGTGATTTCCTTGGTGGCATCGCTGGTCAGGTCGATGCTGTTGTTCTTAAATTCATAATAAACCGGCACATTGGCCAAATGTGTCTGCCAGCGCCAGTCTTCGCCAGGCTGCAGTGATGTGGAAGCGAAGACGCCATCAATCCCGAGCGCATCTTTTTTGGCGGTCATGTCTTCTACAACGGCTTTTAAAGTTGCAAAGTTATTAATTTCGTCCATTGAAGCGGCCAATGCGCCTTCTGTTGCGAAATAAGCATCCATAATAGCCTGATTGTAGATAATTCCATAGCCTTCAACTACGTAAGGAATCCCATAAACGCCGTCACCGTCCATAACTGCAAGCGATTTGTCGGAAAGATGAGCGTATAATTCGGTGCCCTTCAGATCTTTTGTATAGTCTTTCCAGGATGCATACCCTTTCGGCCCGTTGATCTGGAAAAGAACCGGCGGGTCGGCTTTTGCAATTTCGGATTTCAGCGTCTGTTCGTAAGTACCGGAAGCGGCGGTGACGACATTCAATTTCACCCCGGTTTCGGCCTCATAGACTGCGGAAATGTCGTTGTAAACTTCGGCAATTTCCGGCTTGAAATTCAAATAGTAAAGCGATTGTGATTCCTGCGCCTGGGCAACTCCCGAAAGCACAACGATTAAGGCCAGTGCAATTAACTGAACTGCAATTATTCTCTTTTTCATCGGTCTCTCCTTGTGAATAATTTGATTTCCTGCTATTACAATCTTTTCAGAAGCAATAAGCGTCATGTATTTATGATAAAACATTTGCTTTGTTTCGTATAGGGCCTTCCTTATTTTTCTGCAATTCGAAGTTTAAACTTCTTTCGCAAAAATTTCGCAAAAATTTACAAAAACGATTCCCATTTGTAACATGAAGCGTCACTTGGCTCATGTAAACTTCCTGCAGAAGCGAAAAAAAAGCTTTTTGCGGGTGTTTTGTAAAAAGGATTCCCTGTTTTTTTCAGGCGTTCAATCCTCTGGACGTTCTGACCGTAATGCGGCGCATTCCCATATGACGAATTCCGGCTTCCGCAGCCGTGACTTCACAGCAGGGCAATCTTTTTCAAATGAAACGAGAAGCTTGCGGTTGTATTGTTTCTGTGCTTTTGACTTGGCAATGGTAGAATTTAAACAAGGAATGCCGGAAAACTATATTCAGGCAGACATCGGTAATGAAAAGCCAGTAATTTAGAAATAAGGACATCGCATTCAAATTCAGCGGGAAAGTCTGTGGTTCTTCTGATTCCCCGTAGAAAAGAAAATCAAGAGAACCGCTGAATATTTTTTCATATTTGGTTGGGGTATCAAAAGGGTAAAATTTTCCCAAAGGAGTTATTTGTTGTTCTGTTTTTTGTTGGGCTTTGCCCA
>CALAEB010000148.1 GCA_937890875.1 uncultured Anaerolineaceae bacterium
AACTGTGACTGGAGTTCAGACGTGTGCTCTTCCGATCTCATCAGTGTCGTCATTCAAAAGCAGCTGAAGCGGGATCCCAATTCAGGAAAGAGTGTGTAACCGGATGGAGACAATCATTACGCTCTTTTTGATGTTTTTCAAGATCGGATTTACCGCTTTTGGCGGCGGATATGGCATGATGTCCATGATCATGCAGGAAGGGCAGCGGTTGGTCGGACTGACGGAAGCGGAGTTCGCCGATATGGCCGCGCTGGATCTGATCTGTTCCGGACCGGTTGCAATTAATGCTGCAACTTATGTCGGCTATATCAAAGCCGGATTCTGGGGAGCTTTGGCGGCTTCGATCGGATGTGTGCTTCCTCCGGTGATTATCGGTATTGTCGTTCTGATCTTTCTGGACCGTTTCTATGAAAGCACCCTGATCAGCGGTTTATTCGCCGGCATTACGCCCGCCTGCGCCGGGTTGCTGTTTTTTACGACGCTGACACTTTCAAAATCCGTTTACTTTGATGCTGAGACTTTTAGCGAAATACTTTCCAAGCCGCTGCCGACGACAGTGATCGGGATGCTGCTGCTGACGGCTGCGACGATCGTTGCGGATCTGAAATTTAAAATGAACCCCGTCTTCCTGACCTTAGCAGGAGCGGTTTTGGGGATTCTGTTTCTTTCGTAACTTAATCCCGAAGCAATGTTCCGGACGATCGGCCAGTGACAAAAGTTGAATTTATCAAAGCGGGAACTGCTGTTTTGCAGTTCCCGCCGCATTTTTCAGGCGTTCATACCTCCTGACGCTCAAACCATAACTTCGAGCCGTCGTTTTTTTTCAGTGCTGCTGCCTGCGTTTCAGCAAATCGGCCTGTTCACTTTTTAACCGGACAATTTTCTTCCATTTGACGGTTAAATAGATGATATAAGCGGCTGTTCCAAGAACGAACAGTGTATATCCGGCGATCAGATAAGCGGTTGTGTCGGGGATTTCACTCATCCATATCCTCCAGTTCAAGTTTGGTTATTTCCACATCCTCTCTGACTTTCGCATAGGTATAGCGATGCGCCAGCAAGGCAAGGTAAAAGGCGGTAAAGGCAATCACAGAAAAAATCAGCGTCTGGAGCATTTCAGGCGTCATGTTCATGCCGCTGGAAGCTCCTCCGATCACGACCGGATGAATGGAGCGATAACCCCGGATCGAGAAAAAAGTCAATGGGACGCTGGCGCAGCCGATGATGCAATAAATGGATAATATCCGCCCTCTTTTATTCGGATCATCAATCGACTTCCTCAGGAACATACTGCCGATATACACCAAAGCCATGATCGTGGTTGTGGTGAGGCGCGGGTCCCAGGTCCACCAGGTATTCCAGATCGGCCTTGCCCAAATGGATCCGCTTCCGACAGCGAGCAGCGTGAAGACCAATCCGATCTCAACGGCGGCTTCCGAAGCCAGGTCACAGCGAAGGTCCTTTTTGGACAGATAAACGATGGAGAAGGCACAGGCAACGACGAAACTGAGCATGCCGACCCAGGCATATGCGACATGGAAATAAAAGACTTTTTGGACCAGCCCCATATTGGTTTCGGTGGGGGCATAAAGAAAAACCATCGCCGCTGCGCAGAGGATCAGAATGGTGGCAATGATGTCCAACAACAGGTATTTTTTGGGAAACAAAGATTGCATTGTGTTATTCCTCTACAATATACTCAAAACTGATCATTCCGATCGCAGTAAAGATCACATTGAACGCGATGAGCTGTGAAATCCAGGGCATCGCGGTCCCGATTGTTTCTCCCTGAAAAATGGCGCCGGTGCTTTTTACTGCGGCAACGATCAGCGGGATGATCACTGGGAAAAAAAGAATCGGCAGCAGAATATCCCGCATACGGGTCTGGATCGTCATCGCCGAAATGAGCACGCCGAGAGCGGCATATCCCCAGCAGCCAAGTGCGGAAATCCACAAGATATGGGCCGAATTCAGCGGTGTGTTATAAAAAATACTGTAAAGCGGAAAGATGACCAAAGCCATTCCATACATCCCCAAAAAACAAGTGATCGCCTTGCTGAAGTAGATGGCTGTCCGGCTGATCGGTGCGGCGAGCAGCGCTTCCAGCATATTCCCCTGTTTTTCAAGGTTCATGATCTGATTCAAAGAAAGCTGCCCGGAAATCACCAGAATAACCCAGATCAATCCGGCGGCGCCGCTGCTTCGCGCCTTTACTTCGGTATCCAGCGCGAAGTTCAGAATGAAAAGGATGGACAGGGCAAAAATCAGCATCACCAGGAAGATTTCCCGAGTGTGCTTCTCGATGGAAAGATCTTTTTTTATCAGTGCAATCAGGTCGTGCAGAAAAAGTTTCATAACGCTCGGTTTATAGTTCGAATTCCTGGCTCACGAGCTGCCCTTTTTCAAGCCTAAGGAAACGGGTGGCGAGCTGACGGGCCGCCATCGGGTCGTGCGTGGTGATCAGGATGGCCTTTTGATCGTTTTTCCCTTCGCGGATCATCGTCTCCAATATTTGAACGCTTTTCGTATCCAGGCCGGTGAATGGTTCGTCCATTAAGAGCAGTTCGGGGTCATGCAGGATCGCCCGGCAGATTGAGACCCGCTGCTGCATGCCTCTTGAATAAGTGCGAACCGGATCATCTTTTCGCGATTCCATGCCGATCCGCTGCAGAAGCGAACGGATCCGTTCATCCGCGTTCGGGACGGCGTAAATTTCCGCAAAGAAGCGCAGATTCTCCCATGCGCTGAGTTCATTGTAGAGCATGGGCTGGTGACTGACCAGGCCGATTTTTTGCCGCTGGGCTGCGGATTCCGGAAAGGGCTCACCGCAGAGCGTGAGCGTATCGGCCGCATCCGCCTGAATGATCCCGGCGAGAATTTTAATGAGCGTGCTTTTTCCGGCGCCGTTTTCACCGGTCAGAATGACACATTCTCCCGGGGTAAGCTGAAGACTGGCCGATTTTAGAACTTTGCGCCGCCCGAATTTTTTTTGAACATTCTGGGCAAGAAGCAGCGGCGCTGCCGGGGTGCCGGTTTTACTCAATTCTTCTTCCCCGTATCACGCAGAAACGGCCAAACCAGGAATACGCCGGTGAAAACGGCTAATCCGACCCATATCAGCAGATTTAAGATTTCGTTGTCCATTGATTCCTTTCCGGTAATCCGAAATATGGATATTTCTTTCGAATGAAAGCGAATTACAAAATATTCTCTTTCTGTTTCGAATTGCTGTTTCCTTTCGGTTCCCTTTCCAAAAACGGGAGGATGATCCGATAAGATTCAACCATTCGGTCAAACGGAACGCGACAGTTGGCCGGGCTGGGTGAAGGAAGATAAGCTGCTTCTTTGGATGTGGCGGGATAACACAAGCTTTGGTAAAGCGTATACGCTTTTTTCCCGGTGGTAAATATTGCCTGTATTGCCGATTGCGCCAGCAACTGTTCAATCCGGTTCGGCTGTGGGTCCCGGATGATAACAGCATCCGCCCCGGAAATTTCACAGGAAGCCAGCACGTCCCAAAGCGCGATATGCTTCTGAAGCAGCATGCTTTTTTTCTCCGTTATCGTGTCGGGTACATCCCTGTTCAAAAGCGCGGAAAGGACGGTCCAGAAACGATTCTGCGGATGTCCGTAGTAGAAACCGGCCTCGCGTGATTTGGGCGACGGAATGGTTCCCAGGATCAGGATCCTTGAGCCGGAATCGAATACGGGGGGAATGGTATGCTCAATCCGCTGCAGCATCTTTTCTGACTGCGCCTTTTTTCAGTGCGCCGAAGAAGAGCAGCGCCCCTCCAAGGCAAAGGACGATTGAACCGATCCATAACCAATTGATCCATGGATTGTAGTACACCGTATAGGTGCGCACGGCGTCCAGCGAAGCGGATTCTGAGCCGGTGAGGATCAGGTATAAATCACCGGAAAGCGCCGAACGGATACCGGGAACGGTCGTTTGCTGATTGTAGGACGCGTAATATTTCTGCTGGGGATGAACTGCGCCCAGTTTCCGGCCGTTCTGACTGATTTCAACGGTGGTTGAGAGTGTTTCGCCTTCGTCAGACTGGCTCCGGTCGGCTCCGGTCAGCGTCAGTTCGAACCCGGCCGCCGGTTTGCTTTCATTCGGTGTGAGTTTTATCTGTTCTTCAATCTGCAAAAATTCGATTCCGATAATGCCGAAAGCCATTAAGATGACCCCCGCATGAATCAGATAACCCACAAAAAAGCGGATCAGGCCGGGTGACCGTCTGCTTTGTTTCGGCTGTGTGTTTTTTGCCCGCATGAACAACGCCGACCCCCAGGTGTATAGAATGGCCAGTATTGAAAAAAACAGAACCCATAGCACCAGCGGCAGCAGAAGCCCGGGCAGGTGATTGATTGTCCGGAAGATCACTGCGGCAATTCCGGCGATCAAAGCCAACGCGCCCAGGACGGCCCGCTGTTTCGCGGTGAGCGGTTTCTTCCAGTTCGTCAGCGGAACGATGCCCATGACCAGCAGCAGCAGCGCAAAAAGCGGTCCGGTCGATTTTTCGTAATATTCAACCCCAATGGCAATTTGCCGTCCGGTAAAAAGCTCCGACAGATTCGGCAGCAAAATTCCCCAGAGGCAGAAGAAGGCGATAATACAGAGCAGGATGATACCGGCTGTAAAAAGGCTTTCTTTGGTCTGAATCTTTGCTGAAAAGTCGAGATTATCGGCGGAAGCCGCGCTGCCGAACGTGCGGCGGCGGGCCACAATCAAACTGGCAATCAGCAGTATTGTTGCCGCCAGATAGACCGAAAGGAAAACCGAAAGCGGGCTGACTGAAAAAGCATGAACAGATGAAATCAATCCGGAGCGGGTGACAAAAACCGCGAACACGATGGAGCCATAGGTCAGCAGGCAGAGCACGGTTGACCAACGGCGGAAGCCGCCGGTTGCGGTATGACCGATCACCGCATGCAGATAAGCTGTCATCAGGAGAAACGGGATTAATGCCGCCACTTCTACCGGATCCCAGCCCCAATAACCTCCCCAGCCAAGCACATCATATGCCCAGCGTGAACCGAGAATCAGTCCGACTGCCAAAAAGATCCAGGTGAAAATTGCCCAGGGACGGACTTTTTTCATCCAGGAATCATCCGCCGGCCGGTGGATCAAGGCGCTGATTTCAAAAGCCGCTGTGAAAAACACTGCGATAAATCCCAGGTAAAGCGCGGGCGGGTGGTAAACCATGCCAAAATGCCGCAGTAACGGATTCATTCCCAGGCCATCGCTTGGGATCAGCGGAAGGTCGTTTCCCGCCGGGAAAATCGAGAGGACCGCGGTTCCCATCTCTCCGGTCTGCCAATAGCGGTCGAAGGGATTGTCAATCCAGATATGCAGGATGCTGGTAAACGCCAGATTAGCGAGCAGAAAAATTGCTGCTGTCGGGAATAATGGATCCTTCTCCGGCTTGGTCTGAATGGCCCAGATAAACAGGAAGAGTGAAAAAATCCAGGACCAAAACAGGAGCGAGCCGGATTGTTTGCCCCACAGCGCGGAAATTTTCAGATAAAGCGGCTGAAAGTTATTCACCGTCTGGAAAACATAATCGACCTGGTAATCGTTGCGGATTAAAAGCGCGAGCAGGGAACCGACGGAAAAACTGAACAGCGGAAACAGTACCAGGCAGGCCTGCCGCCCGCTGCGGGTCCATATCGGCGAACGGGTGATCTGCCCGATGATGATGGCCACGATGCCGTAAACCGCAGCGAAAAACGCAAAAATCATTGCGGCGTAACCAAGTGTAATGATCATATCAGTTCCCCATTGTTTCGTATTTGGTTGGGCATTTTAGTAAAAGTTCGTCCGCCTGAAAGATGTTGCCGTCCGTCAGACTCCCGGTCATGATGGCCTGAGATTCAGCTTTGAGCAGGTCCGGTTTGACCCCGTAGTAAAGCACATCAATTCGTTTTGCGTCCGGGTCATTCACGGCGGCTTTCAGTGCGGCAGCCATTCCGCCTGATTCCGCAATCGCCTGATGGTCGGCCGATATGTTGGCAGCCGTGAATTCGACCGCATTCCGGTCTGTGTCGACGACGATGCTTTTACCGACGACGGCACCGGAGACTCTCACGGTTTTATCCCGATAGTTTTCCGGGTTTGCCAATAACTCCTCAATGGTGATAAAGTACTGGACACTGCTGAGCGTCGAAGAGATTAGGAGATAAATTACAGCGGCCGCGATCGCGAAGCCGCCGATAATTAATTTCCAATTCTTTTTCTTTTTTCGCTCCTGATTTTCTTCGGTCATAGATGACTTCCTGTTCAATGATTCTGTTTTTGCGTATCCGGAACAGCAAAGGCAGAGGTCGTCTTTTCCCTATTACTGCTTGCTTGGCCTTCGTAGCAACCCCTTGTAATTTTATCAGGTTAAGTGAAAAATATTTCAAAGCGACGAAAGAAACAGGAATTGGAATTTTGACCGCGCGGGGAACAGGACAACAACAAGTCTTTCTTTCTCGAATAAAAGGATTGTATATTTCCAACTACTGAGAAAAAACAAAATTCCTTGACGGACAATTCCAGCAGTGATAAAAATGATACGGTCGATCAATCATTACCTGTTTGCATTGGATAATTACGCATCATTCAGCAGGAATTGACTGGTTGGATCAAAGATTACCTAAAGGATTTATTGGAGTTTAAAAATGAGTGAAGAACGGTATATCGGAACAGTAAAGTGGTTCAATGCGACCAAAGGCTATGGTTTTATCGGCCGCGGAGAAGATGACCCGGATGTGTTTGTGCATTATTCTGTGATCGACATGGACGGGTATAAACGCTTGAACGAGGGGCAGAAAGTAGAATTCTCCATTGAACAGGGTTCTCGCGGCCTGCAGGCTGCCAATGTCAAATTAATTGCCTGAAGTTCGAATTCGAAATTTGAAACCTGGGGGATGCCCTATCGACAGGCATGACAAAATAGCGGCATCCTCTTCCTGCTAATCCGTTCGGAGAAAATCAAATACAGGGTAATCCGGGATATTCGTTTCCCGCTTAATAAAATAGCCGAGAATTCTGAAATATTCCCCGGCAACATCCCGCCATCCTTTCACGGAGAGCCACCAGAAATTCGGGTCGAAACCGTCTTCTTCGATTCCATAATACTGTAATTGGATTCCGGTGTTTCCGAAGGAATCGCTGAAGATGATCTTCACCCGGCGGGTGTGCCACGCATCGGTCACAATAATGGCCGACCGGGCACTCATCTCGAACATTTGCTCGATGATCCCGGTCGCTTCCTGGCCCGTGTTTTTGGACGCGAACTTAACGATATGGATCGCGCCTTCCGGAACGCCGTATTCCCGCAGTACCTCGACCTGATGCGTTGTATACGGGATGTTATATTCTCCGAAATTGTTCCCGGTATTCGAAAGAATGATGTTATCTGAGTAACCTTCCAGATAGAGATCCGCGGCGGCTTTCAGGCGGACCGTATCGTTGCCGTTCAGGATGGCGATGGCGTCGGCCTTTTCAAGGCGGGAACTCACGGAAAGAAAATTCCCGATGAGGACGAAAAAAAACAGAATTCCCGGAAATATCCAAAGCAACACGATCCCGCTTTTCTTCCCGGATTCAAGTTCCGGGACCGGTTTCTTGGGATATTGCCCTTTCCGGGTTATCGTTTCTTCTGTCATCGCATGTTCCTGAACCGCCGGTGTTATTGCTTTGCGAGCGCGTTGGCCATTCTTTCCAGCGCTTCCGCAAGATTTTTTCTGGGCGTACCAAAATTAAGACGGACGAATTTTTCGCTGCCGCTGCCGAATGAGGCCCCGTCGTTCAGGCCGACTTTGGCTTTCTCCAGGAAAAAGGTTTGCGGATTCCCCGGAATGCCGGTCTTTGAACAGTCCAGCCAGGCCAGATAGGTTGCCTGGATGCGGTTCATCCGGATGGAAGGTATTTCGCGGGCAACTGTCGTTAAAAGAAAATCGCGATTCGCTTCCAGATAGCGGTTCATCTGTGTCAGCCAATCCTCGCACTCCGTGTATGCTGCCGCTCCGGCCTCCTGCGCGAGAAAAGTGACTCCGCTTGAGAAGCCCTTAATCGCAGCGATGAATTTCTCCCGCAGTTCCCGGTTGGGAATAATTGCGGCGGAGCAGGAAAAGCCGGGAATGTTAAACGTTTTGGAGGGCGCAA
>CALAEB010000149.1 GCA_937890875.1 uncultured Anaerolineaceae bacterium
TGGCCAATGTCCATGCGGCGTTAAGAAAAATCCTGCTTTCCAAAGGATACACGGTGGTCGATGAATTTGCCTGCAAAGGATTTAATACGAACAGTTTTCTGAAATACATTGGGGGAATGAATCAGGGGCACCCCAATGCTGAAGACCTGCAGGCAGCTGGGATTTTCGCCCAAAATTTACTCCGGTTTTAGAAAACGAAGAAAGGGATTTTCCAATGAATGCATCCGTACCCGCTCCGGTTACCTCATCCGAACACCCTACCGGAGCCAACCGCACGAACGCCCGCTTTGCCGGGGCGATGTTTCTGTTGGCAATCGTCGCCAGCATCAGCGGCGGTCTGCTGGTCCAAAGCGTCATCGATCAACCGGATCTGTTCAACGAAATAGCCAGTCAAAAATGGCTCCTGATCGCCGGGGTCGTGCTGGAACTTCTGAATGTGTTTGCCGTAATCGGCGTTACCGCGGCATTCTCAGTTCCGCTCAAGCAGCGTGCACCCGGCATGACGGCCGGTTATCTGAGCCTGCGCACCATCGAAGCCGCCGTTTGTTTCGCAGCTGCACTGATCCCGCTGCTGCTGCTCCGGCTGACCGACCCCGCCGCTGCCGGCAGATTCAGCACAGACAGCGAAGCCATTCTTTTCGCGAACATGCTGAATACCGTGCGGGAGGGGATCACGGCTTATGCGGTGCCGATCTTTTTCGCCGCCGGCGCGCTGCTGCTGTATGTCATGCTGCTACGCTCGGCTTTGGTTCCCAAATACATGGCTCTGTGGGGACTCATCGCCGTATGCTGTGTCGCGGCCAATATGTTCGCCACGGATACCGCGATCAAGGGCATGCTGGCACTGCCGATCATCCTGAATGAAATTTACCTTGGCATCTATCTGCTTGTCAAAGGATTTCGAAAAGAATAAGCCATGGAAATCTAAGCGTTTGGATCGATCTTTTCCTATTTTATTCGGGAGTGCCCTTTTCATTTTAGGACACCCTCATGTCATGTTGCGCGAGTGAAACGAGTCGAGACATCTTCAAGGCCTGCCAGAAAAATATTATCAATTGAAGAACAGGCCCTTTACAGCAGGTTCGCATAAAATGTTGTCTTATTCCTGGGTTCTGATGAGCGCCTGACTTCGCTCGAGATGACATATATTTGAATTATTTTTTTGCGCAGAGCGCAAAAAAATAATTCAAATATTTCGCGTTTACGGAAAAATTCATTACTTTTGACATCCTGACCAATAAATAAATCATACACATCTTTCCAAGTCGACCTGTGATTCTATGATTCTTTTTATAATCATTGGGTAGAATTCCAGTATAATTGGAAATGGAGGTTCATGATGTATCTGTCGAACTATTTTTTCTATGCGATCATACCGATGCTATTATCACTTTGGGCACAGGCCAAAGTCAGAGGCACGTACAGTAAATATTCCCAAATCAGAACAAAAACCGGCGTCACCGGTGCCGAAGCTGCCCGGAAAATGCTGGATGTCCACGGATTATCCGATGTCACCATTGAACGCGTCAGCGGAACATTAACCGATCACTACGACCCGTCCAAAAAGATCCTGCGCCTCAGTGAAGGTGTATACAGTTCCAACAGTGTCGCCGCCGTCGGCGTGGCCTGCCATGAAGCCGGTCACGCTTACCAGGACGCCGATCAATATCATTGGCTGAGTCTGCGCACCAATATTATCCCGCTGGTCAATTTCGGCAGCATGCTGGGGCCGATCCTGTTCATGGTCGGGCTGGTTTTCTCCGGATTTCTGGGCCGCTTCGGGCAGACACTTTCCTACGCGGGCGTGATTATTTTCGGGCTTTCGGCTGTTTTCGCCGTCGTTACGCTGCCGGTGGAGTTTAACGCCAGCAGCCGCGCCAAAGCATGGCTTTCCAATACGGGATTACTTTATCAGGATGAACAGGAAGGGGTCGCCGATGTGCTTCAGGCGGCTGCCCTTACCTATGTTGCCGCCGCCATTCAGGCCATCACAAACGTAATGTACTATGCAAGCTTTCTAAACCGAAACAACAGGCGGAGATAACAATGATCAAAGAACAAATACCCGATATTATTGTTGGCAGGCTGCCAAGATACCTGCGTACCCTATTGATTTTAAGGGAGACCCAAACTACGACTAATTCCAAGGAACTGGGGAAACGGCTTGGTTACTCCGCCGCACAGATTCGTAAAGATCTGTCTCAATACGGAGAATTTGGGAAACAGGGAACCGGCTACAATATTGATTTTCTGATTGATTCCCTGAATCATATTCTGAACACCGACCGGAATTGGGATATCCTGCTGGTCGGTGTCGGCCAGCTCGGTCACGCAATTTTGAACTATACCGGATTTTCCAAGTTCGGCTTTCATATCCGGGCCGCAGTGGACATCAACCCTAACGTCATCGGGAAGAAGTTCAACACCTGCGTCGTACAGGATATCGGAAAAATGAAAGAGATCATTGAGGAGAACCAGATCCAAATTGCGATGCTCGCCGTTCCGGCGGAAAATGCCCAGGAAACTGCGGAAAAATTAGTCGAAGCCGGCATCAAAGCGATCCTGAGCTATGCGCCGACGACACTGTCACTGCCGCCGGAAATCCGGGTGGAATATACCGATCCGCTGATCTCGCTTCAGCATATGACCTATTATTTATAAACAGCACTTAATTCCGGGTTTCGGCTCAGCATTTCAGAATATCGTCAGGGCCGAAGTCATATTGTGAAAAGAGGAGACTGCGATTCTGTTTCGTTCTCATAGCTTTCCGATTTGCGGAAAACCATGAGAACGAAACGATTCTTTTTTTTTATTTGATTGGAACATTTATATTCCGAGGTCCGGGTTGAAACCCGATTTTTTTGAACCATGGCAAAACATGCCGTCCCATCCGGTGAATTTCCGTCTTAAAACAGCTATTCTTTTCATCAGGGAAACAGCCGAATACACCCGGCTCAGCCCAGCAGAATCGAACGTTTATAAACATCGCGCATCGCGATGACTTTCGAAGCGCCCAGCGCGGTGCAAATTGTCGGCTCATCCACCATGTATGCCGGAATCCCCAGCGTCTTCGTCAGGTATTTGTCAATCCCGCGCAAAAGCGAAGTTCCGCCGCATAACGCAACGCCGCGGTCAATAATATCCGAAATCAGCTCCGGAGGCGTTTTCTCAAGTACTTTCCGGGCTGTACCGGAAATTTCCGCCAGCGAATCCTGCAAAGCATCCACCACGTCATCCGTCGTCAGCACCACCGGTTTGGGAAGCCCTGAAACCTGATCCTGCCCCTGAATTTCCATCGTTTGGGTCTGTTCCACCTGAACCGCCGAACCGATCCGGATTTTGATCTGCTCCGCTGTCGGCTGACCGATGATAATCCCGAATTTTTTCCGGACGTACAGCTGGATGGCTTCGTCCAGTTTCAGCCCAGCGGTCTGAGAGGTCTCGGAGGTCACAACACCATTCATCGCCAACACAGCCGCCTGTGTCAACCCGCCGCCCAGGCAGATGATCATATTCCCGGAAGGCGTGGAAATTGGCAGGTCGATCCCGATAGCAGCGGCCAATGGCTGTTCCATCAGCATCACATCCCGGCTGTTCGTGCCCAATCCGACTTCATGCACCGCGCGCCGCTCCACACTGGTAATCCCGCAGGGGATCGTGATCAGAATCCGCGGGCGGAAAACCAACATCGACCCGCAGACCTTTTGAATTGAAAAGCGCAGCAGGTTTTCAGTGATTTCATACTCGGCAATCACACCATTCCGCAGCGGCCGAACAACTTCGATCGACTCGGGCACTCTGCCGACCATATCCTTCGCAGCCTGCCCCCACTCCACCATCTTCATTTCTTCAACCACAATCGCAGCAATGGTCGGTTCCTGCAGGAGAAGCTGACGCCCCTCCGCAATCACCAGATTCAGTGTTCCTAAATCAATCCCTATTTCTCGTGAAAAAAGCGGCATAACGGTCCGGTATTCCTCTGTCCTGTTTTTTTGTTAATATACAACAGTTCAAAACTTGAACTTGTTTGATTCAAATAAATGCCGCCTTTCCTTTTTTTTCGGAAAATATGACATCAGAAAATCTTCCCATCCATATCCCGAAATTTCGGCCGGCAGCCCGGTTATTTGGATTTCGGAATCCAGTTTGTCCGCGACTTGGCTTTTTTAGCGGCTTTCACCCGGACAGTCGATTTCTGCCAAAGCAGATATGCTTTCAAAAACTCGGTCGATTCCTTTGACGGAGCGCGCTTCATCGCTTCCTCCGCTCGTTTTCGGGCCACTTCCGCCCGGTCAAGATCAATTTCCTGAACACTTTCGGAAGAATCGGCCAAAATCCGGATCGTTCCACTCAGGACCTGAACAAAACCACCCGTCACGGTAAACTCGTTTGTCTCACTCTTCAGTCTGACCGTTATAATCCCTGCCCGCAGCTTTGCATACATCGGAATATGTTTCGGCAGGACCGTCAGCTGCCCGTTGATACCGGGAAGCGTGACCGAATCCGCCTCACCATCGTACACCACATTATAACGGGAAAAAATCAAACAGTGAACTGGCATTCAGTCCTCCCAGAAATTCGAACCGCAGAAAACCGCTTTATTCGAAAAAGATCCTCATTTCAAATCATTGCAATCCGCCCCAAAATGCAAAACCGGATAGATGACATTTAAAATATGAACAGCGTCTATGCCTTTTTTATTCCGCTGCCTTCCGGCGGAAAACAGGACGATAAAGGCAGCGATTGCGGGATGAATCCAAATTCCGAACTGCGGCGGCCCACTTTACAGCAGTGTTTTTGCTTTAGCTCTGACGTCCTCAACCGTCCCAACCATATGGAAAGCCTGTTCCGGCAGGTCGTCCAATTCTCCGCTGAGTATCTGCTTAAACCCTTTGACAGTCTCCTCGATAGAAACATAAGCTCCGGGGATACCGGTAAACTTTTCCGCGACAAACATCGGTTGTGAAAAGAACTGTTCGGCTTTCCGGGCCCGGCCGACCGTGATCCGGTCGTCTTCCGAAATTTCATCAATCCCCAAAATTGCGATAATATCCTGCAAATCTTTATATCGCTGCAGGATCCGCTGCACTTCGCGCGCGGTCTGATAATGATCCTCGCCCACAATATTCGGATCCAGAATTCTGGACGCGGAGGCCAGCGGGTCAACCGCCGGATAAATCGCTTTTTCCGCGATGTTGCGTTCCAGGGCAATCGTCGCATCCAAATGCGCAAAGGTCGTCACCGGCGCCGGATCGGAATAATCGTCCGCCGGGACATAAACCGCCTGCATGGAGGTGATGGACCCTTTGGTAGTCGACGTGATCCGTTCCTGCAGTTCACCCATCTCATTGGCCAGGGTTGGCTGGTAACCGACCGCCGACGGCATCCGGCCGAGCAGTGCGGAAACTTCCGATCCCGCCATTGAAAACCGGAAAATATTATCAATAAAAAGAAGGACGTTCATCCCCCGGTTTCGGAAATATTCCGCATTTGCCAAACCGGCCAGGGCTACACGCAAACGCACGCCCGGGGGTTCGTTCATCTGCCCGAACACCATGACCGTATCTTTCATAACGCCGGACTCGGTCATCTCCCGGAACAACTCGGTGCCTTCACGCGTGCGTTCACCGACACCGGCAAAAACCGAACGGCCTTTGTGAACCGCCGCGATATTGCGGATCAGTTCCATAATGACAACTGTTTTTCCAACGCCCGCGCCGCCGAAAATACCGGTTTTTCCGCCGCGTGTGAAAGGCGCCACCAGATCAATTACCTTAATCCCGGTTTCCAGCAATTCAACTTTTGTGGATTGGTGGCTGAAATCCGGGCCGGCATGATGCAGCGGATAATATTCTTCGGAGAAAATCGCGCCTTTCCCATCGATCGGGTCGCCCAGTACATTCATCACGCGGCCAAGCGCGGATTCTCCGACCGGAACCATGATCGGGGCGCTTCTCCTGACCACCGGCATCCCCCGCATTAATCCGTCCGTTGTGCCCATCGCCACACAGCGTACAACGCTGTTCTCCATCAGCTTTTGCACTTCGAGAACCAGCGGTTTGGAGTCCGGGACCAGAATTTCCAACGCTTCATAAATTTCAGGCAGATCATTTTCGGGGAACAGCACATCGACCACACTGCCAATGATCTGAACAATCTTACCGGACGCTTCTTTCATGCAAACCTCCCGCTCTCTGTAACCATTCTCCGCATGTTTCTTCCCTGTTCCTCAGAACCGCCGACAATGTCCATAATATCATTGGTTATCGTTTGCTGCCGCACCTTGTTAAAATCCAATTGAAGCTGCGCCAGAATTTCATCCGCATTTTCAGTCGCTTTATTCATCGCGAACATGCGGGCGGCATGCTCGCTGGCTTTGCTCGAAACCACCGCGTGGAAAAGGACCATTCTGATCACCCGGTTGACCATCGAATTCATAATCACCTCCGGGTCGCCTTCGTAGACGCACCCGGTTCCCCGCACGTATTGCTGCTGGCTTGTCTTTAAAAAATCCTGATAGCTTTCAAAGAGCGGAACCAGCAATTTCGTCACCGGCGCATAATGCGCAATGTTGGTGAATTCCGTATAAACCAGATAGACCCAATTGAAATTCCGACTGTTGAATTCATGCAGGATGATTTCCGCCAAAGCGCGGAGCTCATGAAAGTTGTGCGAGTCGGACAAATCGCTGAAATCGGCAATTATTTTTTTCCGCCGTCTGGCGAGCATATCGGCGCCCTTCTTTCCGATGGTGATATATTTTCCCGGAGCGTTCAGCCTTTTCTCAAGTTGATAAGCTTCGCGGTAA
>CALAEB010000150.1 GCA_937890875.1 uncultured Anaerolineaceae bacterium
AAAATTTGTTGTTCTTTTATTTTTGCGCGGAGCGCAAAAATAAAAGAACAACAAAGAATTCTTCTCGTATTTCGAATTGTTGCTGGCAAGCAGGAATTTTAAATTAGGAAAATTCTTTCGAATGAAACACGACAACAGCCATGCACTCGCATCGGAACCGGTTCAAGTGTCGAAAGCCGGATTATTATCCGGGCGTTCGGAATGCAATAAGTGGAGTAAGTGTTTCATCAGGTAATTCGAAATATAAAGACCGGTTTGTACAACAAAAAAGTTTTCGGTTTGTTCAAATTTCACTGTCTGAACCGAAATTCAGCCGGGTGTATTTGGAGGGGAAGTCTGGTTATTGAGTGGGATTGGAGGCTTTTTCTTGTGATGCCGGTCGGGTTGCAACACAAATCAAAATCGATAATTGGGGAAGGGCAGCTCGTAGGAAACTTTCCGGATCGGCGCGGATTCTTTTGAAGTCACCTGCATGATCATCACACACATGTCAGCACTAGGTTTTCCTTCGTCCATCTGGATGGCCTGATTCAGGATGAAATCCGCAATCTGCTGCGGATTGGCGGAATTGCAGTCTTCTACCATGGAACGCAGGAGTGTCGGGATATCGATTTCCTGTCCATAGGTCTGCCCGGCATTATAAACGCCGTCCGTGATCATCATGATGATGTTGCCGCTCTCGATTTTTACCTCTGTAATGGATGGAAGAATGTGCTTGGCTCCTCCGATCGGTTTACAGAAATTGTCCCAGACGTTGATCTTGCCAAGCCGGTAATAATAGACCGGAGCCGGATTGTTCCGGCTGACAACGAATGTGCCTGTGTTCAGATCTACGGAAATAATCGTGAGATATGCTTCCGTGTTTCCGCCGTAGGTAGTATATAGCTGATCGGAAATTGCGCGGATCGCCGTGCTGTCACGAACGCCTTCGGATATCATCCCCATTACTTTTGTCGTCACGAAAGATGAAACTGCTTTGGCTTTGTTTCCGGACATAATGCCATCACAAAGGACAACTGAATAACCTTCTCCGGAGGGGCGCTCAATGAGATCAATTGTCTCGCCGCTCTCATTGGCAGTATATTTTTGTGTCTTCGCAATCCCAATTCGCAAATGCATGCACAGATTTTATCATAATTTGAAATAACCTCCGAAAGAACAGGAATTTAAATTTCGATTTTTCTTTTCATCAACAGTTTCCCGGCCGGTAATCCGGCTTTGGAACGGTAAACGGAACTTTTTTACCGGCTGACACCGGGTCCCGGCATTTTGGATTGAGAGAGCTGAGATTCAAAAGGATTGACCAAATTTCGAATCGCTGAAAAACTGCCGTCAGGGGCGCTTTTCTTCCTGTATAATTCCAACAATGATCGAATAAACAGTTGTATAAGAATAGCGTTCGGAGGTATTGCCATGCGCGAAAAAGCGCCGGATTACGGGAACTGGATTTCCGGAAAGACGATTGTTCAGTTGATTTTGTTAGCAGTGCTGAGTGTGATTTTCTGCGCACTCAGCTTTTCTCCTTTTTCATTCTTTGAAACCTGGAATCCCGGGCTTTTATGGACGGTCCGAATTCTGCTGTCAGGGGTGGCAGTGGTCATGCTGGCCCGTTTGATCCGGATGGTCCGTGTCCGCTGGCTTTTTTCATATACAGGCGGAGGGATTTCCGGCCGGATTCTGAATTATGTGCTGTCTTATCTGGCATGGGATGGGAAAGGGAGTTTGCTGGATGTCGGCTGCGGGAGCGGTGCGCTGTCGATTAAAGCGGCAAAAAAGTATCCGGCCGCGAAGATTACCGGGGTTGACTTTTGGGAGCCGTCCTGGGCCTATACGCGCGAACAATGTGAGGAAAATGCGGTGATTGAAGGCGTCCGGGAACGGATTGTTTTCCAAAAAGAAGACGCCGCGGCCATGTCCTTTGCCGATGGCGCTTTTGATGCCGCGGTGAGCAACTTCGTTTTTCATGAGGTGAAAAGTCAGCCTGACAAGCGGCTGGTCGTCAAGGAGGCGCTGCGCGTGGTGAAACCCGGTGGCACGTTTGTCTTTCAGGATCTCTTTTACAACCGGGAATTGTATGGCGACCCGGCTGATTTTGTTGAAGAAGTGAAACGCTATGGCGTCAGTGAAATCGAAATTGTAAAATCGGTCAGGGCAGAATTTTTACCGCGGCTCGTCAAAGCCCACGCGCGGATGAAGGATATGGGGCTGATTTACGGGAAGAAGTAGTCCCGCTGTTGGAACCGAAGTGAAGGATTGGAATTCCGGTTTGGTTCCTTTTGAGCAAAAGGAACCAAACCAACAAGCCCCTTATTTATGCTCTATAGGAAATCCATGCCGCCAACCGGCCCAATGTCTGCATGGGAATGATCCTGGTCAACGCAGAAATGAATCTGCCGTACTTGCGATAGAAAAAATTGAACAGCAGGTAGGGTTTCCGCTGTGCTTTTTTCTCAGGGAAGCGCCGGATAATATTCCCGAAGGAATAAAATTCTCGATACATCCAGCGATATCCATCATAGAGTTCCTGCTCCGTCATGCCGGCCGGTTTAAAAACCACATGCGCGGTGTTATAGTTTTCCAGGTTATGATCTGTGATCCGATTTTCGGCCTCCATCCGACGATATAAGGCGGTGCCGGGATAGGGTGTGAGAATGTGCGAAGTTAACGTCTCGATGCGCATCTTCACCAGCCAATCAAGCGTTCGCTTGAAGGTGTCCCCGTGATCGCCATCCAAACCAAACACCATGCTGGCGTTGACCATGATCCCGCGGTTGTGGATGGCTTCCACCACCTTTTCATATTGCTCGACTTTGTTGTCTTTGTTCACGCTGGCCAGCGAGGCGCTGTTCATGGACTCAAATCCGATAAATAAGCTCTGGCAGCCGGTCTTTGCCATCAGGTCGAGCAGGTCTGGATGTGTGGCTATTTTGGTTGTTACGGCCGCGCTCCAGGTGAGGTTCATGCCATCGAGTTGGTGCAGCAGTTCGCGCGTGTAAGCCGGGCTGCCGATAAAGTTGTCATCGATGAAAAAGATATGCCGGGTGCCCAGCGCCTTGATATCGTGTATTACGTCGGCGAGCGGCCGCAGTAAATACATTCTGTTCCGGCAGCTGTTGTAACAAAAACCGCAGCGGTTCGGGCAGCCGCGGCTGGTGGTGACCACGTTGGTATACAGATAACGGCTTGGGTCAATCCGCTCGTATATCGGCGAGTGGATTTCACTGCCCTGAAAATTTTCCATATCGCAGTATTGCGGCTGCAACTGTCCTTTTTCAGCGTCGCCGATCATCTGCGCCCACACCCTTTCAGCGGGGCCGATACAGATAGCGTCGAAATACGGCAGGCAGTCTTCCGGGCAGCAGGTAATATGGATCCCTCCGGCTACGACCGGGATGCCTCGACGGCGGAAGGCTTCAGCGATTTGCCGTGCGCGCGGCATGACGTCCAAAGTGACGGTAACGGCAACCAAATCGGCGTCGCTGTGCTCGTCGAATCGTTCGATATTTTCATTGATCAAAATTGTCTCATGCCTGGCAGGCGTCAGACCGAGCAGGGTCAGCAACGCCAGCGAAGGCGCCATGCAGGTTTTCAGATCGGTGTCCATCGGGCGCTTATTCATTTTTGGCTGGACCAAAAGAATCTTCATCGCTACATCCACCCGCACAGGAGAACATAGGCAAGATCGGCGAACACCACTGTCGTCCAATGAATGACGATGAAGAGGGTGAACTTCTCAATGACACCGGTGGGCTCACTTAATATCATCAGATAAAAAAGGGCGACCGCCGCTAACGTCAGGATGATCGCTATAGTGAGACAGGTGGTCAGAATCGAAATGTGATATTCGTCATAAGGCCGGCGGCGCGTGATGAGCAAGGCCACGATGGTCAGCGTGATGGTGACCAGCCCAACCGCGATATAAGCATGATGGCCGGACGCGAGAAAATTTGCCCAGGCCGGCCAAAACCGTCCGTTGTTTCCGGCGGCGCTTACATAGTAGAGTGTCCGTTTAAACTCCATGTGCCCGGACGTTATAAAGAAGATGACGGCATAAAAAGCCGTGAAAAAGCTGAGACAGATGGCGTTGAAGGCCGGAGATTGCAATGCGCGTTTCATTTTCTGTCTTCCTCCTTAAAAATAAAAAGAAATTCAATCGAGACAACAAAAAAATTCGCCAGATCATGCGCGAGCCAGATCGAGGGATCAAATTTACCCGTTTCGATCGCGTTGATCGCCTGGCGGGATACGCCCACCCGTTCCCCCAGTTCTTTTTGGGTCAGACCGAGACTTTCCCTGAATTCCCTGACTTTGTTTTGCATTCGTTCACCTCCATCAATATGTCAGGTCAACCTTACTCATTGTAACAATACAAAGCTTATGTGTCAAGTAAACATGACTTCCATATTTTGAAGAAATCTGATTGAGGCTTTTTGTCACCTGACCACATTTTGATGCCTGCTGTGCCTCGAATTTCCCTCACAGCACTTTGTCATGGAGATGGATCGAAATGCTTGACGAAGGAGGGGGGGATGGCTATAATTATCCAGCCTGTACAATGGGTATATTTATGGTGGAAAGTATTAAGGAGTTTTAAAATGACACCACTTCCAAAGCGGAAAGTTTCCAGTGCGAGAAGAGATCGCCGGCGCGCCAATGATTTTCTGACACCGAATAATTTGACGGTATGTTCAAATTGC
This sequence comes from uncultured Anaerolineaceae bacterium, assembly GCA_937890875.1. Classification (GTDB taxonomy): domain Bacteria; phylum Chloroflexota; class Anaerolineae; order Anaerolineales; family Anaerolineaceae; genus Flexilinea. The sequence goes on from CALAEB010000150.1 coordinate 4,698, forward strand.
GGTGAAGTGCGTTTACCGCACACGGTTTGCCCGAACTGTGGATATTACAAAGGGCGCGAGGTGATCAACGTCACCAAAGAAGCGAAGAAAGAATAAATGTACCATTGAAAAAAAGACGGACTTCCGGAATACAGAAGTCTGTTTTTTTTATATGCCATCTGTCTGTTTGGTCTCCCGGATTTTCACAGCAGTGATTCGAATTATAGAGATCCCTTTCAAATAAAACGAAGGATCTGGGGTCGTCCTGTTTTTATTGGCCAGGCCCTGTCAGGCGGTATGGGGCGCAGTTATGCTGATTTTTGATTGCCGGTTGATAGGCCGCACAGGCGGCTGCGGATCAGGATATAGACATGCGAAAGGTACTTTATAACGGAAAATTCTATCTGGAACGCGGATCCTTTGCGCAGGCGATTCTGATCGAAGCGGATCGAATTCAGGCGGTTGGTTTGAATGAAGAAATTCTGAGCCATGCTGATGTTGACGAACGGATCGACTGCCGGGGCAGGACGGTGCTCCCCGGTATGAATGATTCCCATATGCATTTGCTGATGATGGGCGTTAATTTGTCTCAGGTCAGGATCAGCCAATGCACTTCCATTCATGAAATTGTTGAAATTTGTAAAGAATTCATTGCGGAAAATCCGGAAACGCGGCAGACGGGTCTGCTCGGGATGGGATGGAACCAGGAATCGTTCACATCCGGAGAAATCCGGCTTCCGAACCGGCATGACCTGGATCGTATTTCGACCGAAATTCCGATCCTGCTATACCGGATCTGCGGACATGTCGCTGTCGCGAACACAGCTGCGATCCAAAAGTCAGGCCTGACAGGTGATTCACCGCAATACGAGGGCGGGTATTTTGGAATCGGAGAAGACGGTTATCCCGACGGCATCTTCAGCGAATTTGCCTGCGACGCTGTCCGCGGAATTTTTCCGAAACCATCCGCCGAGTTCTGTCGGAAATCGTTGGTCAAAGCGATGCGGCATCTGGTGTCGCTGGGTGTCACATCCGTTCAAGCCTGTGACGCCGGGAACTTTTATGTCACAACGTGGGAAGGGCTGGCGCTGTTCCTTGCGTTGTATGCAAACGGAGATGGCTTGCTTCGATATCATCACCAGCTGGTTTTTGATTCCCCGGAGGAGTTCGCTGCGTTCATCGAAAGCGGCGATTATCGGAACGGGCGCTATGAAATGGCGAACTGGCTGACGCTGGGGCCGCTGAAGTTATTCAAAGACGGTAGTTTGGGCGGACGGACGGCCATGCTGCGAGACGGATATAAGGATGCCCCAGGCAACTGCGGCATAGAAGCGGCGACGCAGGACGCAATGCTGCAGTATGCCCGCCTGGCTGCGGAGGCCGGGATCCCACTTGCGACACATGCGATCGGAGACGGCGCGATTGAAAAAACGCTGGATGTTTATGAGACGGTATTGAAGAACGGAACGAATGCGCTCCGGCACAGTCTGATTCATTGCCAGATCACCGACCGGCCGCTGCTGGAACGCATTGCCCGGTTGGGGATTCTCGTCCAGTATCAGCCGGTCTTTCTGGAATCGGACATAGATATTGCGGAAAGCCGGGTCGGGAAAGATCTGGCTTCGACGTCGTATGCCTTCCGCACAGCAGTTGAATACGGCGTGCCGGTTTCTTTTGGGACGGATTCTCCGATCGAAGACTGTAATCCGTTCGGCTGTATCTTTCACGCGGTGACCCGGCAGGACCGCGGCGGAAAGCACGCGGAAC
>CALAEB010000151.1 GCA_937890875.1 uncultured Anaerolineaceae bacterium
GCGTTATGGCGGTCAAACCCTTTATTTTCGGGATCTTTTTGGTTCAATTTGTGGTGTTAATTACAATGCCGCTGTTCTGGACCCTGCGCAGCGGGGAAGGCGTCGGTATCCTTCGCTTTCTCTTTTTCCAGATTTTCGGTATGGTTTTCCTGGCGATCGGCGGCTGGCTGACTGCTTCTGTCGAAATCAATCCGGCGGATACTTTTTTAGTCACCCGGGCTGTGATCATGTTTTTCCTTGGATTTGTTTTCTGGCTGGCGATTTTTCCGTTTCATGATTGGATCGCGATGCTGATGGAAGAGACCTGTCCTTACGCAGCCGGTTTTGTGATCAACCTTCTGCAGTTTTCAGCTTTGTTCATCATGCTGACATTCCTGAGCACATATTCATGGATGCGTTCCTTTGAGCCGTTATTTACCGCGCTGAAACTGGTTGGTACGATGATGCTCCTGGTCGGGGCGGTTTTTGCCTTCTTTCAGGATAATCTGCAGCGGACGCAGGCATTTTCCATCGTAGCCGAGAATGGGTTTGCGCTGTTTCTGCTGGGCGTTAACACCCAGTCCTCGGTTCGCCTTTTTCTGTCCTTTCTCTTTATCCGGATCATCGCGGCTTTGGCCTGGGGCGTGGGCACAAGGATTCTTGCGTCGGAATCCGAGCTGAGTTTTAACCAGCTGCGGGGAGTCATCCGGAAAAAACCGTTTGTCGGAATTGCGTTGCTGATAAGCTTTTTCTCAGTATCCGGGATGCCGCTGTTTGCCGGGTTCCCATTAAAAGTCGCGATGATTTCGCTGGGATTTGGTCAGTCGGTCATAATCGGCGTCGGCATTGTGCTTGGATGCTGGCTGTTAATTTTTACCGGATTTAGACTGATGATGATCTTCCTCGATCCGAATGGTCTTCCGTCCCATTCAAAAGAGACTGCCGGTCAGACGGCTGTATTGCTGCTGACGATTTTGCTTTTGGTCGGCATGACTTTTTTCCCGGACTTGTTTGACGGTTTTGTGGAAGGGTTCCAATCGCAATTCGCGGCCTATGCGATTCATTGACAAATTCGGGCAATTATCATAGAAGCAGTGGTCTTATATTTACTATTTTCTGCTATCGAAGGGAACCATGATTCTGAAAAAATGAATCCCTGTGCGGCGGACCCAAAATCCGCATAACCGATTCGCCCGGTGATCCAAATTCCGGAAAGGTTTTCGTCCGCGGTTCGCCGGATATTGTTTTGAGATGCTGAACGGGTATAATAACAAAGGATTTGTAAAAAGGAGTTAAAAAGATGGCACAGGCTTGGACACCGACAGAAAATGATGGCTTTTATGATCCGGAGCAGATCATTAAACGTTTGGAATGGCTTGATAACGAACGGCGGAAAGATAAAAACCAGATTGCTCTGCTTGAGGAACGCCTGGGAATACTCCAAACCGATAATATTCAGTTAAAAAGTCAAATTAAAGATTTCCAAAATGAGCTGGGAAAGTTTACAAACATTAATTCCCGGATTGAACAGATTGAATCTTCCGTCGCTCAGCTGCGGATCGACGTATTCCGGACAATTGAAGACAAAGATAAACTGCGTTCGGAAAAGGAGAAAGAAATTGACAGCGCACGGCGGAACGGGATCGACTCTGTGAATCGTTCTATCGCCGAAATTAAAAAATCGACCGAACCGATCCAGGATATCCGGAAAACGCTTCAGGTGCGGGTGGATGAGGAATATCGGTTGCGAGGGATGATCGAGGATCTTACTGTCCGGCTGGGCACATTCGAACGGGACC
>CALAEB010000152.1 GCA_937890875.1 uncultured Anaerolineaceae bacterium
TAAGTTTTATTATCTTACACTGAATTTACTTTCCAACAAGGAATTGCTGACAACGGAGAACGATCTGAATTATGGAAAAAATACATTGTGACCGCAGATCTCCATTCGCCGGAATGGGTTTCGCGGCCGCTTCTCCCTTCCGGCCCGGCCGGCGCATGTTTCAGGCCAGCAATCCGGCCAGAATATCCCTCGCTCCCTGTTCCCAGGTCCCAACATTGACCTTGGCCGCTCTCGCTCTTCGCTGCTCGGGTGTCCAATGGGCAACTTCCCGCACGCAATCGCACAAAACGCCGGGATCATCCAGCGGGAAGAAAATCCCGCCTTCTCCGGCGACCTCATGGTAAATGGGGATGTCGCTGACCAAAACAGGCAGTTTTCGCAGCGCCGCTTCAACCACCGGAAGCCCGTAGCCCTCTCCGCGTGACGGTGAAATCAGCGCGGTTGACGCGTCAAAAATTGCCGCCAGCTCGGTTTCGCTGGCATCTTCCACAAAAAGGAAGCGTTTTCCCATTTCCGGATGGCTGCGTATCCGCTGATAAAGCGCTTCTGCCTTCCAGCCTTTTCTGCCCACGTAAACCAGTCTGAAATTCTCATCCTGATCCCAAAGGGTTTCGAAAGCGTCTAACGCAAAATCCTGTCCCTTGCGCGGCTGGATGATACTGACCTGGGTAAAAATGGCCGCTTTCTCCTTTTGGGATTGCCGGATGAACCGGACAAGCGGCTCCCGCAGCGGTGTGGCTTGAAAAGCGGGGGTTCCGATATCGGCACCCTGCGTGAAAACAATTGTCCGCAGCTTCTCAAACGCGGCGGGCATGTGCTTCCGCCCCCAGTGCCGCAGATCTTCCTCTGTACTGCGGGACACGCAGAATATCACATCATTCTTCAGGATAACCTGCGGGAGCGCGTTCAAGAAAACGGTGACCACAGCTTCGGGAAGCCATTCCGGATGCTGCAGAGGCATCATATCATTCATCACCGTCGCGACTTTGCCCCGGAACCGGTGGACTTGGTCAAAATAAGGCAGAAAATCGCTGTATTTATCCATAACGTTATCCAGGATCAACATCTGATCCCCTTCCCGGATGACAATTTTTTCGTCAACACCAAGATATCCCTTCGGCAGATGGAGGATCCGTTCGGTAAAACGCCGGGCGGTTGTCAATTCTCCGTTCAGCAGCATGACAAATTCAAAAGAAAAATCATTTTGCGGCAGCTCGGTTAAGGCCAGAGATACTTTATTGACCACTCGTGGAATTCCGCTTTTGATTTGCGTATAGACCTGATGGCTGACGTCCACCAGCAGCCGCCGGTCGGCGGTTTGTTCCGAAAATGCGGAAAGCTTCGAGAGCTTTTTATCGTTTAACCGTGGATGTCTGAAAAATGCCGGCTGAATCCCGCAGGTGTAAAGGTACAGCAGCCGGACCAGGAGTTTATTGGGAATGTGCCGGGACAGGCGCAGGAAAAAACTGTTCATGGAACGATTTTACCACCGCCGATCATTTATTCGCTTATATGTTCCGGCGGAACAGCGGTTCGAAATATAAAAAACTGCGCTGTGGTTCGCTTGTTTTTTCGCTTTGCGGAAAAACAAGCGAACGGTAAGATTTTCGCTTTTTATTCGGAAAGGATAATCATATTCGGGATTGCTGAAACTCTATGAATTTGCACGCAAGATGGCATATAATAATAGATAACAGTATGATACTATTTCCGGAGGATGATTATGTTTCAGATCAATATCTTACCGTTTGCTTCCATAGCATTCCAAGCGGGTAACGGTCAACAGGAACGTTCATCGGGTTCAGCCTGGTGGTTATGGCTGTTGCTGATTCTTATCGTTGCCGTAATTCTTTGGCTGGTTTTCCGCCGGCGGAATCAGGCCGGAAGCGAACCGTCCGGCCGTGCTGCCGAAACGGCGCAGTTTGATGAATCCGAGATCGATACGCCTGCGGCTCCGGTCCGGGTCAAAGCAACCGTGCTCGAGGATGATGGCGCCGTACCCGCGGCTGAGGCATTACAGGAGGCCGAATGGGAGCCTGAACTGCCGGATGAAGCGGAAGCCGAACCGGCTGCCGCTGCGGAGAGTGCGGCTGTGTCTTCCGATGTACCGGCAGAAGAAGCGCCTGCCGGCTCTGCGCCGGTCTCTGATGATGTGCCGCTGGATGAGACGGAAGCTGAACCGGCTGCCGCGGAGGAAACGCCCGCGTTTTCGGAACAGCCGGCGGCGGAAGAAGATGCGCCCGCCAGTCCGGCGGCCTCGGATAAGTTAACGAAAATCGAAGGGATCGGGCCCAAGATTCAATCGGTCTTGAACGCTGCCGGCATTCATACTTTTGCGCAGCTTCGGGACATGGATCCGGAAAAGATCCGGGAAATCCTCACGGACAGCGGGATCCGGCTGGCGGACCCCACCACCTGGCCGGAGCAGGCGCGCCTTGCCTCGCTCGGGAAAACAGACGAGTTGAAAGCCTATCAGGACACGCTGAAGGGCGGACGGGCGGTTTAACCCGCAAAGAAACGCATCAATCAACAAAGCCGGGAAAATCTCCCGGCTTTGTTGATTGATGCGTTAAGCGGTAATTCAGATATTGTCCATATTTTGTGAGCGTAATCATGGATCACACATTCTCCAATTAATGTGTCTTTTGATCTGTGCAGCACATTTTAAATTGCGGTAATTCGAAATTTAGACGGACCTTTTGAATAAGGAGAGAAAATTTGTTGTTCTTTTGTTGTCACGCGGAGTACAAAA
>CALAEB010000153.1 GCA_937890875.1 uncultured Anaerolineaceae bacterium
GATAAGATAAAAAAAGCGTGGCGCCGATATTGCGCCACGCTTTTTGGTCATTCAAAAGAACGGTCTGTTACCGGACTTACTTGTCCAACAGCGCCTGAACCTTGTCCGCGATTGTCTGGACTGCTTCTTCGGCGGTTTTCCCTTCGAGGATGGCGGTTTCAACTTCGGTGGTGATCAGCGTGCGGGCTTCGGAAGAATTCTTGAACACCGGTTCGAAATATTGATCGTCAACCTGGGCATAGGAAGCCTGCGCGACTTCGCTGTCCGCCATAAAGGCCTGATAGGTTTCGGATTCGAAAGCGGAGGTGCGGATCGGCAGATAACCGGTGGCGATTGCCCATTCGGTTGTCGCTTCGGCGCTGGTCAGGAATTTGATATATTCCCACGCAGCGGCCTGTTCAGCGGTGTCCTGTGTGAACATCGCGATGTTGGTGCCGGCCTGCGGAACGGAACCCTTGACCGAGCCCTTCGGCAGCGGCGCGGCGCCGTATTCAAAACCGTTCGGCTGGATATAAGCAGCGCCTGCGCTGGAACCGACATAAGCGTAGACATCGCCGTTGCTGAACGGACCGGAGTGGTAATTGTCTTCGCCGGCGATCCGTGCATAGCCTTTGTTGTACATATCCAGGAAGAAGCCCAGCGCTTCAATTCCCTCGGGGCTGTTGAATTCGATCTTGTCATCGACGATAAAGCTGCCGCCGTTCTGCTGGACATACTGCTGGAACATGGCGAAGAGATCGTCGTAACCCAATGCCGGTTTTCCGGTCGCTTCATAGATCACTTTGCCGACGTTTTCAAGTTCTTCCCAGGTGGTGGGAGCGGTCAGTCCGAGTTCCTCGAACTTTGTCTTGTTGTAGAAATATAACTGGGTGCTCTTATTGAAGGCAATGGTGTAGGTCGGGCCATATTCAGCGCCTTCATCCCGGTAGGACTGAAGAATGTCTTCGTAGTTATCAAAATCGGCAGCGATCAGGTCATCCAGCGCGACGACAGAATCCAGATAGTTGGCGATCCAGTTATTGTAAACCTGAGCGATATCCGGAAGCGTATCGGCGGCGACAGACGCCATCAGTTTTTTGCTCAGGTCGCCGTAACCGCCCTGATTCACCAGTTCGACGGTGATTTCTTTGCCGTTGGTGGCGTTGAATTCGTCGGTCAAAGCGACCAGGGCATCCTGATGTCCACCGCTCATTGCGTGCCAGAATTCAACGGTGACCGGTTCCGCGGAAACCGGAGCTGCGATTGCAACCAGGGCGAAAAGCAGGCAAAGCCCTAAAGCACTTGCAAGAATTGACTTAAGTTTCATTTGTTTCTCCATTCTTTATAAAACTGTTTTGCATGAAAGCCTTCCGAAAGTCCGGACAGCTCTCGAACATCCGAATTATCCTTTGATCCCGCTGCTGGTGACTCCGCTGATAATCTGCTTTCGCAGCACCAGGTAGAGCACGATCATGGGGACTACCAAAATGGCGGAGGCGGCCATCAGCAGCTCGTAATGTGTCCCGGCCTCGGTCTGAAAGCGGACCAGCCCGATGGAGAGCACGCGTTTTGATTCCGAATTGGTCACGATCAACGGCCAGAGGAACGCGTTCCAGCAGCCGATTGCGTTCAGAATCGCGATGGTTGAGATGGCGTGCTTATTGTTGGGGACCATAATTTTCCAAAGGTAACGCCAGTCGCTGCAGGCATCGACTTTTGCAGCATAGTATAGCGCGTCCGGCATTTGCATAAAAAATTGTTTCAGTAAATAAATGTAAAATACGTTGGCGACCCAGGGGAAAATCAGAGCAGCGCGCGTGTCTACCCAGCCCAGCTTGCTGACGGTCACGTAGTTGGTGATGATCAGCATTTCGCCGGGGATCATCAGCGTGGCCAGCAGGATGGAAAAGATCAGATCCCGGCCGGGAAAACGCAGTCTTGAGAATCCGAAAGCGGTCAGAATGCTGATGAACACGGTCAGGATGGTGCCGACAATTGTGACAAAAAGCGTGTTGAGGAAGTATTGTCCGAAAGGGGCAACTGCCAGCGCTTTGATATAGTTATCAAAGTGCCAGACGGAGGGGAAAAACTTCGGCGGCATCGCCACCACTTCGCCAGCATCTTTCAGCGAAGTCAGGATCATCCAGACAAAAGGCAGCAAGGTCAGGACGGCTCCCGTCAGAAGAAAGAGATGGGTAAAAATGATCGCGATTTTTTTCCTGATTGTTCCACCCATTGTGCTTATCTCCCTGCCAAACCTTAAAAATGAACTCTTCGTTTTGAAATCTGAAGTTGAATCAGCGTGAAAAACAGGATAATCACGAAAAGAACCATGGCGGCCGCGGAAGCGACGCCAAAATTCCAGTTCCCGTAAAACTGATTGTAAATATAATATACGAGCGTCATGGCGCTGTTGGCAGGCCCCGGCCTGCCGCCGAAAAGCGCAAATACCTCGGTGTAGACCTTGAATGAGTTAATCAACTCCATTACAAAGGCGTACGCGATCATCGGCGATAACAACGGGATCGTAATTTTGGTGAACACCCGCCATTTTGGCGTGCCATCCACCCGCGCCGCGTCGTAATACTGCGGATTGATATTCTGCAGACCGGCCAGGAAGATGATGATATTGAAAGCCAGGCTTTTCCAGATACTGAATATGATCAGCGTGATCATGGCCGTTTTGGGGCTGTTGAGCCATTGCACCGGTGGGATGCCGACCAAACTCAAAGCGTAATTGACCAATCCATACTTGCTGTGGAAAATCCAGCTCCAGACGATCCCCACCGCCACAGTGGACGTCACATAAGGCAGAAAGTAAACGGTCTGATAAAAGCTGCGGAAACGAATTTTTGTGTTCAGCGGCACTGCCAGGATCAGGGAGAGCCCGACCGAAATCGGGACGACGAAAAGCACAAACACGAAAGTATTCCGCAGCGCTTTCTGAAATACGTCGTCCTGAAAAACATAAGTGTAGTTATCCAGGCCGTAAGCCAGAACGGTATCGCTCTCAAAATGGTATTTTGTATAGAAACTCATCAGGAAAGAACGCAGTAACGGATAAATCGTGAATACGGACACGACGATCAGCGCGGGCAAAATATAAAGATAACCTTTATAGCTGTTTTTGTTCAGCATTGCATTCCCTATAACGCTTCAATCAACTGCTGTGTCCCGCTGTCAAAATGCAGGATATGCCCTTCTTTGATTTCCATTTGCAGGGAATCACCCGGCCGGACCCGATGATCCGAGTCGATCAGCGCTTTGACCTTTTGTCCGCTCAGATCAAACGAGACAATTAAGTCCCGCCCGATCACTTCAACCGTGCTGACCGTAACCGCAAACCCCTGCTCGGCGATCCGGAAAGACTCCGGCCGGATGCCGATATTCGCCTTGCCGTCCGGCAGACCGTATGTCCGGCGGAGCACCGCTCCGTCACAGCGGAGGGCGCCGTCAGCGAATTCCGCTTCAAGCAGATTGATGGATGGTGTTCCGAGGAATTTGGCCACAAAACGATTCGCGGGGCGCTTATACATTTGCTGCGGTTCCTCGTATTGCTGCAACACGCCTTTGTCCAGCACCGCGATTTTGTCGGATATGCTCATCGCTTCTTCCTGGTCGTGGGTGACAAAGACAGTCGTGATGTGCACTTCCTGCTGAATGCGGCGGATCTCTTCCCGGGTTTCAATGCGCAGCCGCGCGTCGAGGTT
>CALAEB010000154.1 GCA_937890875.1 uncultured Anaerolineaceae bacterium
GATGATTTCCTGCAGGTCCGGCAGGCGATCGCCTATTCCGTGAACAAGCAGGAAATCATCGACACCGTCGTAAATGGCAGCGGCACCCGGGTGGACTCCTTCCTCAGCCCCGCCATGGCTTTCTACTACAACAATGGCCTGAATGTTTACGAACAGGATTTTGAAAAAGCCAAAGCGCTGTTGGAAGAAGCCGGCTACGGCGATGGATTCACCATCAGCGTGACCGTTCCTTCCAACTACCAGACGCACGTGGATACCGCTCAGATGCTGAAGGATCAATTATCCAATGTGGGCATCAACCTGGAGATCCAGCTGGTGGAATGGGCGCAGTGGCTGGAAGGCGTCTACACCAACCGGAATTATGAAACCACCATCATCGGACACAGCGGTAAGCTCGACCCGCAGGACTTCCTCAACCGTTTTGACACGAACTACGCTCGCAACTACTTCAATTTCTCTAACAGCGATTACGACGAATTGATCGCGAAAGCCGCCGCCACTTCCAACCAGGACGAACGCGCCCAGTATTACAAGGAATGCCAGCAGCTTCTGATCGATCAGGCGGCTTCCGTCTACATTATGGACCCGAGCATTGTCTTCGCGGCGGCCAAAAACATCGAAGGGCTTCAGATCTATCCGATGACCTTCTTCAATCTCGGCGAATTGAGGATCAACGACTAACCTGTGACAAAAACGATCCTGTACCTGGGAAAAAAACTGCTGTCAGCCTTCGCTGCACTGCTGGTAATTTCCCTGATGACTTTCTTCGTATTTCAAATTTTGCCGGGAAATCCGGCCCTGATCATACTTGGAGTGGATGCAGATCCACTCCAAGTGGCAGCGCTGGAAAAACAGATGGGGTTGAACCAGCCGTTACTGGTCCGTTATCTGACCTGGCTGGCCGGCCTGTTCAGCGGAGATCTCGGCACATCGCTGCGCTATCAGGTACCGGTGATGCAGCTGATTGGTTCGGCGCTCCCGGTCACCGTGTCTCTGACCGTACTATCCCTGCTGATCACCATTGTGGTCGTTGTGCCGGTCTCGGTTTACCTGGCGACGCATAACAACTCAAAAATCGCCACATTTCTGTCAGCGCTGACACAGCTCGGCGTATCCGTGCCATCTTTCTGGCTCGCGATTCTGCTGATTCTGATTTTCGCAGTGACACTGCGCTGGTTCCCCTCGGGAGACATGGTTCCTTTTTCAAAAAGTATCAGCGGCGCCATCCGCTCGCTGGTATTGCCGGCAGTCGCCATCTCCATCGGCAGCACGGCGGTCGTGATCCGTTATCTCAAAAGCACGCTGCTCGATGAAATGCACATGGATTATGTCCGGACAGCCCGCAGCAAAGGGCTCAGCCGGAACGCGGTGTTGTACCGCCATGTCTTGAAAAACGCTCTGCTGCCCGCCATCACCATTCTCGGCATGATCACGGTGGATGTTTTGGGCGGGAGTATTATTGTTGAAAACGTGTTCAATTTACCCGGGATCGGACGGCTCATCACCTCCGGCGTCGGCAACCGGGATTTTCCGCTGGTACAGGCGTTAGTCTTCTACCTGGCTTCTACCGTCGTCGTCATCAATTTCCTGGTAGATCTGCTGTATACAGCGATTGATCCGCGTATCCGGCTGCCCTGAACGAGAGAGAAACAGTATGCTGAACTGGAAAACATACACAAAAAACAGGAATTTGATGATCGGCACGATCCTGCTGACTTTTCTGCTGCTGATTTTGATCATCAGCCTGTTTTACACGCCTTATGATCCCAACAAAATGAACACCCGCGCCAAATTTGAAACGCCCTCGGCAGCGCACCCGCTTGGCACAGATAATTTTGGCCGCGACATCCTGAGCCGGATTATGAAAGGCACCCAGATCGTGTTTCTCATCGGGCTCTGTTCGGTCGCCATCGGGTTGGCAGCCGGGCTTGCGCTCGGCGCGGTAGCCGGTTATTTCGGCGGGCTGGTCGACGAGATCATCATGCGGGTCATCGACGCGATGATGGCTTTCCCGGGCATCCTTTTTGCGTTGGTGCTGATCACGGTCTTCGGCACGGGCAGCATGAATACCGCCCTGGCGCTTGGCATCACCGCCATCCCGCGCTTCTGCCGGATCACCCGCGCGGGGTTCATGCAGGTCAAGGAACTGGATTATGTCAAAGCGGCGCGATCCAGAGGCGCGTCCACGCTGCGCCTGATGCTGCTTCACATCCTGCCGAACATTGTCTCGCCGCTGCTGGTCACCATGTCGCTGGGGTTCTCATCCGCCGTGCTGGCCGAGGCCGGTTTGAGTTATCTGGGGTTGGGTATCCAGCCGCCCGATCCGAGCCTGGGAAAGATGCTTTACGAAGCGCAGGCGTTTCTGCTGACCAAGCCATGGTATGCTTTTATTCCCGGCACCATGATCACCCTGATCGTGCTCGGATTCAACATGTTCGGCGACGGATTACGCGACATAACCGACACACGCAACGCGTAAAAAAATAATGATGCCCCTTTTTATCGCAGATAATTTTGATGGGAACGTCAAAAATCGAATTTTATGGGAAAAAGCTGTGGTGTCTCGACTTCGCGTCGCTTTGCTCATTCCGCTCGAGATGACACTTTTCTGTGTTGTATGGCGGCCTTTGGCCGCCATACAACACAGAAACCTTATACTTTTGGCGCCCGCACCAAAATTCGAATTGTTGCAAAGAAAGGTTGCGAATTTTTGAAAGAATTATTACGCGTAGAAGAATTGTCGGTGGAATTTCCCGGAAGCCAACGGCCGGCCACGGCATTGGACGCGGTCAGTTTCACGATCGGAGAGGGTGAAATTGTCGGACTGGTGGGCGAGTCCGGCTGCGGCAAGAGCCTGACCGCGCTGACGATCATGGGACTGCTGCCGGAAAAAGCCCGAGCCGCCGGAAGCGTGCGGCTCGACAGGCGGGAACTGCTGACGCTTTCCGAAGAAGAATTGTGCGATGTGCGCGGCCGCCAGGTATCCATGGTCTTTCAGGAACCGATGACCGCGCTCAATCCGCTGATGCGCGTGGGGGACCAGATCGCGGAGGCCTACCGCACCCATCATGCCGCGCCGGCAGCGGAGGCACGGCAGGCGGCGCTGGAAATGATGGCCAGCGTGGGGCTTTCCCGGGTGGAATCATTGTACAATGACTACCCGCACCGCCTTTCCGGCGGGATGAAACAGCGGATCGTCATCGCCATGGCGCTGATCAACCGGCCTTCGCTGCTCATCGCGGACGAACCGACCACCGCGCTGGACGTGACCATTCAGCAGCAGATCCTGGATCTGCTGCGCGAACTGCAGGCCGTGTTTTCTTCTTCTGTCCTGCTGATCACGCACAATCTCGGCATCGTAAACAAGATGTGTTCCCGCATCATCGTTATGTACGCGG
>CALAEB010000155.1 GCA_937890875.1 uncultured Anaerolineaceae bacterium
GTCCCGGCTCCACTTCGATATCCCAATCAAAATCACAGCTCTCGGTAAAAGTCGGAAAAGCCCAGATACCGGTCGGAATCATGCCCAGTTTCCCGCTGATGAACCAGTCCCAGTCGCCCATGCCGCCCTGCTGCTCCGCGTTGGGCTGGACATTATCGACGGTGACCCGCTCCACCATGTTCTTTACCGCGGCAATATTTTCCGGCGTATTCAGCGTAAACGCGGTCTTGTCTTCATTGAAAAGGCTGCCGCCGAATTGCGCGGAAACTTTAAAGAATTCGTTATAGGTGATGGGGGCAAAAATACCGAACGTATCCTCGCCCAGCGCCCGGATCGCTTTTGCAGCCGCACTAGCATCTTCCCAAGTCCAGTCAATCGTCGGATAGCTGACACCGGCTTCGTCAAACAGTTCCTTATTGTAAATCAGAACAACGTTGGAAAAAGAACCGGGCAGCCCATATTGCTTGCCATCCATGTTGAAAGCCGACAAAGCGGTCGGGTTGATCCCGGTCAGGTCCACGCCGCCGATCTCGCGCAGGACACCTTTGGCGGCATAGGCCGCAAAATTCTCAATGTTCAATTCGAAACTATCCGGAGCCGTCCCGCCGGCTACGCGGGTCTGCATCTGTGTGAAGTAATCGTTATAGCCAATGGTTTCGAGCTTCACCGTGATATTCGGGTTCTTTGCGTGAAACAGGTCCGCCATCTGCGCCAAGGTCTCTTCATTTCCCCCGGATGCGCTGAAGTTCGTGTACGTAATGGTAATGTCTTCAGGCTGACTTTGCCACGCGCCAATGCTGAGCAAAAGCAAAAACGACAATAAAGTTAATACAGTTTTTTTCATTTCACCTTCTCCCATAAATTGAATCCTGTCCTGACAAAACAGACAGAAATAAATTAAGCGTTTCACTTTAAATAACGAATAGTTTCCACTACTTTTCGTAAATTCAACCGATTATTCATCAATCAGACATTAAAATTAACCAAGTGAATTTGATTTTATTGATGAAACGTTTAACTAACTGTTTTCAGTATAATCGCCGGAATTTTATCTGTCAATAGATTGAATGGCGCTTTTAATAATGATGTGGACGTCAATAATGGATGCTGTTCTTATTGGAAATCGCTGAGCCGGAGAATCCCGGTTTGACGATATCCCCGATCCGGTATAAAATCATAGCCGGACAGCGTATAAGAAATGCGCTGCCATCCCGGAGAACCGGGGCAACTGACACCGAATTCGCCTGCAAAAAAACAGCGGAAAGCGTTCCGCTTCTCAAAGTTGATCAACCGGCGCTTTTTCATCAAGAAAAGGATAGGATGAACCTATCAGGAGAGACAGGAAGGCTCTGAAACGGAGTCTTTTTAATTTAATTTACGATGAACAGTATCGAGGCTAAAAATCTCTCTTATTCCTACGAAGGCGAAGGCAGCCGGGCATTTTCTTTGGCGGATGTCAATTTCTCCATGCGGCCCGGTGAATGCGTCGCATTACTCGGGCAAAACGGCAGCGGAAAATCCACCCTGGCCAAACACTTGAATGCTCTGCTTCCCCTGCAGCGCGGGACGCTGCACGTCGCCGGCCTGGACGCGCGTGACGCCGCCAACCAATGGGAGATCCGGCGGAAATGCGGCATGGTTTTCCAAAATCCGGACAATCAGTTTATCTCTTCCGTAATCGAGGAGGACATCGCGTTCGGGCTGGAGAATTATGACATGCCGGCGGAACGGATTCCGGCGGAAGTCCGCAAAGCGCTCGCGCTGGTCGGCATGCCGGGATTTGAGAAAAAATCGCCGCATCTGCTCTCCGGCGGCCAAAAACAGCGCATCGCCCTGGCCGGTGTGCTGGCGTTGTCTCCGGAGATCATCATCTTTGACGAATCGACCGCCATGCTGGATATTCAGGGACAGCAGGAAATCCTGCACACGATCCAACGGCTCCACCGGGAGGAGCACAAATCGATCCTTCTGATCACCCACCGGATGGAGGAAGCCGTTCTGGCCGACCGGGTCGATGTGATGAAAGCCGGGAAGATCCTGGCGTCCGGCACGCCGCGGCGGATCCTGACCGATCTTCCGCTGCTCAGCGCAGCCAACCTGCTGCCGCCGCTGCCGGTTAGGCTGTATGAAGACCTGCGGGCCGCCGGAATCCAACTCGCGCAGTGCCCGCTGACCATTCCCGAATTAACGGAGCAGTTATGCCGATTGTCGTAGAGAATGTCAGTTATCGCTATGCGCCCGACACGCCGCTGGAATCGGCAGCGCTGAATGGGGTCAGTTTCACCGTCCGGACGGGTGAATTCATCGGCATCCTTGGCCACACCGGCTGCGGAAAATCCACGCTGATCCAGCTCATCGCCGGGGTCCTGACGCCCACGGCCGGAAGGATCCTGCTGGACGGCAGCGATATCAGCCGCCCCGATTTCAAACGGGACCGGCTGCGGGAGCAGATCGGCATCGTTTTTCAATTCCCGGAACAGCAGCTCTTCGAGATGACAGTCGAACGGGATGTCGCCTTCGGCCCCAGACAGCTGGGGCTTCCGCCCGCCAAAGTGCGGGAACGGACCCGCCGGGCGATCCAGGCCGTCGGGTTGGATTATGAGGCCGTCCGCGAACTTTCGCCCTTAACGCTTTCCGGCGGAGAAAAACGCAAAGCGGCCATTGCAGGCGTTTTAGCGATGGAACCCGAGGTGCTGATTCTGGATGAACCGATCGCCGGGCTGGACCCGGTCACGCGCAAAGATTTTATGCGCTTTATCCGGCAGCTCCACCGGGCAGGGAAAACCATCCTGATGGTTTCGCACGACATCGATGAACTGAGCGCTTGCGCGACCCGGCTGCTTGTGCTGGATCACGGCGAGCTGATCCTGGATGACACGCCGGAGAAAGTGTTTGCGGATAAAACCCGGCTGAAAACACTGCAGCTCGGCGTCAGCCAACCCCGGGAAATCATTGACGCCCTGCGGGAAAAGGAATTGGATCTGCCGGAAGGCATCTTTGAATATGAGGCGCTGCTTTCGGCACTGATTGCGCGGTTCGGAGGACAAAAAACATGAACCGATCAACCATTCTGGCCGGGCACTACCTGCCGTATGATTCCCCGATCCACCGGCTGGATCCGCGGATGAAACTCATCAGCCTTATCATTCTGCTGGCCGCGGTAATCATCACACGATCCGCACCAGGGTATGTACTGCTCGGCATCTTTCTGTTTTCGCTGAGCCAACTATCCAAAACCGGCTTCGGCATGATCTTCCGCAGCATCCGTCAAGTGGGGCCGTTCCTGCTGTTCATTTTTCTGATGAACGCGCTGTTCTTCAACGGCGAGCACCTGCTCTGGCGTTATGCCATTTTCCATGTTTCGGTCGGCGGATCGTTCAGGGCGCAAATATCGTGCTGAAAGTGATACTGCTGATGGCGCTCAGCAGCATCCTGATGACGACCACCACGCCGATGGAAATCACCGGCGCGTTTGCCTGGCTGCTTTCGCCGCTGCAGGCAATCCATGTTCCGGTGTACGATTTCGCGCTGATGATCAGCATCGCCATGCAGTTCATCCCCGTTCTGGCTGAAGAAAGCGAGACCATCATCAAAGCACAGACCGCCCGCGGCGCCAAATTAGACAGCCCAAAGCTTTCGGAGAAAGCCGCCGCGCTGCTGCCATTAATTCTGCCCATCTTCGTCAGCGCGTTCCGGCGGGCGGATGAATTGGCGCTGGCAATGGAAGCGCGCGGGTTTCGCGGCGGAAAGTTCCGGAGTAAAAAGAATCAGCCGGGGTTCAACCGGCTCGATCTTGCCGCGCTGGCGATTTCCATCGTGTTCTGTGCGGCGGCGGTCATCATGCACCGCTGAGAATTTTCGATCCGACCGGTGATCGGAGCAGCGGAAACCGGCGATTCGAAATCCGGGAAAACACCATTGCCTTATGGCTCGGAAGGATTCCCCGATATCCGAATTCCTGTAAGAAAATGCTTCGCTCTTACCGTTCAAAGAATAAAGGAGAAACAATATGTCCAATGTTAAAAAGTTAATCGTCACCGCTGTTTGTATCGCCCTGTGCGTCGTTCTGCCGATGGCCTTCCATGCCATTCCCAACGCCGGCAGCATCTTCCTGCCGATGCATATTCCGGTTCTGCTGTGCGGACTGATCTGCGGCTGGCCGTTCGGACTGGCCGCCGGGCTGGCCGGCCCGTTCCTCTCCAGTCTGATCACCGGGATGCCGCCGATGGCTTATCTGCCTTCCAT
>CALAEB010000156.1 GCA_937890875.1 uncultured Anaerolineaceae bacterium
GGCAGTATGTGGTGAGTCTGCTCAGCGGCCATATCGGGGGTGCCAACCGGCTGGCGGAACGGGTAGCCGTCATCACGGGCGGGAATGCGGTTATCACAACAGCCAGTGACACGCAACGGATCGATTCGCTGGATATGTTGGCCGACGAACGGAATTGGCGCGTTCTTTCATCCAGTCGGATGACCCGGATCCTCGGTGCATTGGTCAACCATGAGCCGGTTTTCTGCGTTGCGGATTTTCCGGTTGTGGAAAGCTCTGAATTGAGGCGGCTGCCTTGGCAGATTCGCTCCGATTTTGAGACGCTTTCGATGGACTGTGCGAACTTAGTTGTGATTACGGACCGGGCTCTGCCGGCTGAGATCGAAGAAAAATGTTCTCCGCTTGTCCTCTGTCCGCGGAGCCTCGTTGTCGGGATCGGATTCAACCGGGATACGCCCGCGGATGAAATCGAAGCCTGCTGCCGGGAGACGCTGCGTAAAAATCAACTGTTGTTTGAGGCGATAGCCTTTATTGCGACCATCCCGGAAAAAGCGGAAGAGGCGGGGTTTCAAACATTTGCCGCACGCTGGAAATTGAATGTGAAGGTCGTTTCTCACGACGAAATCCGGCAAATTGCCGACCCTCCGAACCCTTCCGTTTATGCGCAGAAACTGTTCGGGATCGCCGGCGTGGCAGAACCCTGCGCGCTGACTGCTTCCGGTCAGGCGGCATTGCTGGTACCGAAAGAAAAATACCCGAATGTGACGATTGCGGTTGCCCGAAAGGAGATCATGTTGTGAAAGGGATGATTTCCGTGATCAGCATCGGGCCGGGGAGTAATGACTGGATTCCGCCGGCAGTCTTGCATTCTTTGGAACAGGCAGACATATTGGTCGGTTATAGAACCTATTTGGATCTGATCAAGGACTTTCGCCCGGATATTCCCCGCGAGTACAGCGGAATGCGGCAGGAAACGGAACGGGTGGAACAGGCGATCCGTCTGGCCCTTTCCGGAAGGCATGTGGCCGTTATTTCCGGCGGAGACGCGGGAATTTACGGTATGGCCGGGTTGGTAATCGAAAAAGTCAGCCGTTCCGGACATGACGCGGAAATTGAAGTGACCGTACTCCCCGGCATTTCTGCCTTGAATGCGGCGGCATCTTTGCTGGGTGCGCCTTTGATGAATGATTTCGCGGTGATCAGCCTGTCGGATTACCTGACGCCGCTGGATACGATCCTGGATCGGGTTTCGGCGGCCGCGCAGGCCGGTTTTGTGCTGTGCCTGTATAATCCGCGTTCTTCGGTTCGCTCCGTCCCTTACGAACGGACACTGGAAATTCTGAACCAATTCCTGCCGCCGGATACGCCGGTCGGCATCGTGAAAGACGCTTTTCGTCCCGCGCAGGCGGTTAGTTGTGTGCGGCTGGCGGAGTTGCCGGATCAGGAGATCCGTATGAACTGTATTTTGATCGTCGGCAATGCGGAGACGCGGATCCTGAACGGCAGAATGGTGACGCCGCGCGGTTATACGGAGGGAAAAGCGGGAAGTTGGGGATGAAATGACGTTGGGATGGCCATCCCGGGATACGGATGAGAGTCATCCGAAAGCTGACCTGCATGAATGCGATTCAACGGATGACTTGAAGTGAAAGGAAAAGAATGGAATTATCAGCCGGGAAGAAAATTGAGACGGAGAGTTTTCGGATCATCCGTTCCGAGATGAAGCCGAACGCGTTCAGTGAAGCGGAAAACGCGGTAGTTGTGCGGGTGATTCATGCCACGGGTGATTTTGAATACGCTGAGAATCTCCGATTTTCTGCCAACGCGATTGCGGACGGAAGAAAAGCGCTTCGCAGCGGCTGCCCGATCATCACGGATGTGGCGATGGTGAAATCAGGAATCAGCCGGGTTTATCCGGGCGATGTGGTTTGCTGGATGCATGCTGAAGATACGATTGCTTTTGCCGCGAAAAATAAAATCACGCGTGCGACAGCCGCATTTCTGCTTCATCAAACACAGCTGCAGGGTGCAATTGTCGCGGTGGGGAATGCACCGACGGCATTATTGGAGTGTATCCGGTTGGCGGCGGAAGAAGGGATCCGTCCGGCGCTGGTGGTGGGTGTCCCGGTGGGGTTCGTTAACGCTACCGAGTCGAAAGACTTGCTGTATGAAAGTGATCTTTCCTATATCACAGCCTTAGGAAGAAAAGGCGGTTCGCCGGTGGCGGCAGCTATTGTGAATGCCTTGATCGGACTGAACTGAACCCGATAAAAGTTAACCTGCCTTTCCCGGAACTTTTTGAACGGAGCGAACCCTAAGCCGGAAATCCGGAATTTGAGAAAGATACGCTGGGATTCTCTTTTTCATTCGAAATGGATCATTTTATTCTGAATCACTGTTTCTCAGATGGCAATCCGGTCTGTTTGAAAAGCGGTTTGCCGGGATCGATTCCATTTTTCAGATTTTCGTTTAGCCGAAATAAAAAATTCGCATAGCCATTATAGATATAACTTTTTTTTCAATGAAATCTGAACTTACTACTAAAAGGACAGAAATCTGGCTCCGAAATGGATTTCGTCTTTGACTGATGGATTTTTTCCACGAAGGTTTCTGGGGATTTGAACAATCATCACCGAGCATCAATTTCCGATTTCGGAGTATAGGCAGTGGAAGCTATTTTATCAACAATGCATATTCATTGGATTTGTTCCGCTTTGGGGGTGTTGCCTGAACAGATCACTGGGATTGAGAAAAACCGGCTGGGCTTGAATAATGATACTTATATTCTTTCGATCGGTGATGCCGCATATTTTTACCGCATTCCCGGCTTTGGAACACAGCTGTTCTGTAACCGCGCACGGGAAAGATTGTCTTATCAGCAGGTTGCTCCCTGGCGGATGACGGATGAAGTGCTGGCTTATGATCCGGATTCAGGCTGTAAATTGACCGTATATTATCCGGGCAGCCACACGGTGCGCACGGACCAGCCGGAAGCGTTGCGGGCTGCGATGGACTTGCTCCGGCGTTTTCACGCGCTGCCGGTGACGTTTGGCACGATAGATTCGCATTTTCAGCGGCTGGCCCGTTATGAGCGGTTCGCTGTGGACGCGGGCGGGCAGTTGTCCGCGGATTTTTATGCGATGAAACAGAAATTTGTGCCGCTTCAAAAAAGGATCGAAGCGATTCCTGCGCTGGTTTGTCCGGCACATGGGGATTTTATTCCGGATAATGTGCTGATCCGACCGCGGGGAGAGCCGATTCTGCTGGACCTGGAATTTACGGCGATGGGTGATCCGCTGGAGGATCTGGGTACGTTCTGCCATCATGGCGATCTGCGCCCGGAGGCAGTGGAGAGGCTGCTGCGCATTTATCTACGGCGGGAGCCGGAGCCTTTGGAGCGGTTTAAGACTTTCGCGTTCTGTGCCACAGCCGGGCTGATGTGGTACACCTGGGCTGCTTACAAATTGACGGCTGGCGCGGACCGGCGGACCTATCAGGCGTTCGCGGACCGTTCACTGGCCTATTGTGCGGAGATGCTGCAGATGGCAAACCGATTGTGATCGCGTGTCTCCGGAAGATTTTTTGTCGGATTCCTTTTGCGCAGTTCAATAGGTTTCGGTTTCGGACATATGGTTAATACTTCCGCTATCCTGTTCAGCTGATTTCAGTGACAGTTCCGTTACTGTCAGCGACAAAATAAATATTCTCTGCTTTCAAAAACTATGGAGCACATTCTGGATCAGGATTCCCACCACGTCGGCAAACTTCTCCGGTGAATGAATGCGGGCCAAATCGTGGCCATAGATCTTTTTGGCAGTAGGCAAATCTTCATCCAGTCCGGTGAAAACGCAGAGAACGGTGATTCCGTTCTGCCGGCCTTTCCTGACTTCCGCTGCGGTGTCATTAACTCCCGGTGCGTCCGCGTAAGCGTATTGATCCGGCCTGAAACCGCCGCAAGCAATTCCCTGCGGATCCAGCGGCTTGACATCGGACAGGACGATCAGGAGCTTGTGTTCGTAGGATGATTTTTTCATCCGGTGCAGCGCGGTGCGGATCGCCAGCCCGTCCCGGTTGCAGCCGGAAGCCTGATAATTGAAAATCCGCTCATTTTTGTCGACTTCGTCATAATCGCGGAAAAGATTGATGATTGTATAATCACTTTTCGTGCAAAAAGAATAAACGCTGACCGGAATCTGGCAGCGGGTAAGACTCTCGGCGATAATGAATCCTTCCGCCGCGAGTATTTCCTGACGGTTCATCTGTGAACCGGACGCGTCCAGCAGAATATCCACGCTCAAATTTCCGATATCATTTTTCAGCTCTTTCAGAAAAATTTTGTCGTCATGCAGGTAGCTGCTCCGCCAAACTTTCCCGGCGATCAACCTGCCGGTTTCCGATCTGACAAATGACGATTCAAGCTGGATGGACAGGGCATTTTTGATTTTGCTGGTCAGCCGTAAAATGTTGTTATGGTTCTGGGCAAAATTTGCTTTGTATCGTTGCCTGTTTTTTTTCGGTTGGTTCAGGTTTTTGTTTTTCCGGTTGCCGGCTTCCCTTATTTCGCTTCTGGCGGGAGGAAATTCTCCCCGCGTGATATGGAGATGACTGTTCTTATGATTTTCGACGCATAAAATTTTTTCCAGCGCGATCGTCTGTGATTCCGGCAGAATGGATATGCCGTACCGCGTTTCGATATCTTCTCTTTTCCTGTGCTCGATCTGCCCGATGAAATTGATCCAATAATTCTGCTGGTGATCCAATTGTTCATTGTTCTCTTCAAAAGCAACTCCACTGGAAAACTCATTGTATTCCGGTTTAAAACGCTTCAGAAAAGGCTTTTTGCCCGGATTGGACTTATTCAGCCGGTTTGCGAACGAGAACTCTCGGGGCAGAAATCTCTCGAACAGGTCAAAGCGCCGTTCTTTTTTGACGGATGCGGGATTGAAATGGAAGTATATTTCGATGATTTCATTCATTCTGTCAATGATCTGGATTGTGTTCATGGTTCCGTCAAATTCCAGATCATTCAGAATTGCCGCAACCTGTTCCCGCATCTGAGGGCTTTGGCCCAGAGCCCGCCGAAAATGGGCCGTCTTGATCTCATCCACCAGATAATACAAAGAGGGCTGATAAATCCTGTCGAGCACGTTTTTTGAAAAAATCCGGCGCAGATCTTCCAGAACCGGCCGGTCATTTTTCCCTTTTTCATAACAGGCATTTTCCAGACCGATCCAGGTCAGGCTTTCATAAAAAACATGGTCCCGGTCCTTTTTCAGATCGTAGAAGAACAACTGAAACTGCGGATAGTCATAATATTTGCGGACGGCGCCGAGGATGTAATTCCAATAAAGATCGGCCTTCCCGTTTTGGTCATATGCTTTCGTCTCCGGTTGAAAAGAATAGTCGCCGGCGGCATTCCAGATGATGTTCGCGGCTCTTTGTTTTTCTCTGCTTTGTGTTTCCATAATCAATTCACGAAGATTTGGGTTCTTTCCAATCTCTCCGGAATCCGCAGCCGCATGACATCCTGGACCAATTCCCGTTCGAAGCTGTCGAAAGATTTATTGGTGATGCCCATCTGCAGCGCTTTTCCGGCGGCCAAGCCTTTGTCCATCAGATGGATCGAAGCAAGCAGCCCTCTCAAGTCTACGGCTCGGGTGGAGATTTCTGAGTTTTCGCTTTTCTTCTGCAGGTCTTGGAAAAGGCCGATGAACTGCTCCAGATATTCGTCCCGGAGGTTCGGGAATTCCCGCTGCAGAAGTTTTCTGAGATTTTGTGAAGAGATCCCCGGCATTTCAATAACCAGAAAGCGGGAGGTTAAGGCTTCGTTCAATTCCCGGGTGCCTGCGTAACCATAGTTCATGGTCGCGATGAAGCGGGTTGCGTTATTCAGGATGATTTTGCTGTATCCGGGGACGTCGATAATCCTTCGGAAGTCCAGCGTGGCATGCAGCAGTGCAATGGATTCGTTCTTTGCCATGTTGATTTCGTCCAGGATGCCGAATCCTCCATTGACGGCGCATTCATAAACCGGGCCGTGGCGCATGACAACCCGGCCGTTCTCGAATGTGTCGGTGCCGATCAGCGAGGCGGAATCTGTGTTGACGTGAAAAGAGATATCCCAATTCGGTCTTCCGAAAGCTGCCGCCAGATTTTCCCCGAGCACATTCTTTCCGGTCGCCTTGGGGCCGACCAGCAGCAGGTTTTCACCGCACAGAAGCGCCGTAATGGCTTCTTCCCAAATATCATTTCCGTAATAATAAAATCGGGGATTGGGAATCCGGTAAACCGTTTCCGGATCCACAGCATATACTTTTCGAAATTGGGCGATTTCAGTAATCAGGTTCTCCCCGATTCCTTCTTTCCGTAAAAATTCCAGCAATTTTTCACCTCCGGGAACTGCCCATCCAGAAAAAAAATAGCCGGATTTTATCTGAATGCGCTATTCGTTTATCGTTAACTATACTCCTGTTATATGCTTAATGACCTCTGGCAAGTTCCTCCGTCCTGGTTTCAAATGCCGGTACTTTGACAGTAATTTGAATATGAAGCCTATCCTAAAAAAGCTGTGAAAGAGGGGCTTTGCATCGTATTGTCCGGCGCAGCCGGACAATACGATGCAAAAATAAATCTTCAGTTTTGTTTTGCTGCTCCTTTATAATAACAGTTGAATAATTGCTCAACTGTTATTATAAAGGAGATTTTCTTTCCTGACAACAGTTAATTATTTATTTCGGTAATTTGGAATGTAAAAATAGCTACAAAGGAACTTTTTCCAAAACTCAAGTTGCCGTCAACTTCGAGAAATGTTCGATCCGGATAAGAGCGGAATAATGATTTTCCTGCCGACGCTTATTATGCCTGAATCAACGATGCTCCTGCTCTGAACAGGATCACAAGTATTTCACCGGTGGGTATCCACGGATTGGTTGGAATGATGTTCATAAGCCACCCAAAATTTTGCCGGCTT
>CALAEB010000157.1 GCA_937890875.1 uncultured Anaerolineaceae bacterium
ATTCTGCCGGCCATCACCGTCATCGGCTGTACCACATTCATTATTTCGGCTGCCGGCGTAGCAATCGGCCACCGCTTTGGAGCCCGATTCCGAAAACAGGCTGAAATTGCCGGCGGTATCATCCTGATCCTGATCGGTGTGAAAATTCTTATCAGCCATCTCGGTATGTAGCCTCCGGACGCACCATTTCGGGAATGTCATTTTTTTATAGAATTGATAATTTACAGGATCAGGCCCACATCATAAAAACAAGCGCCGTCAGCCACAGGTCGGTTCGCTGCCGGTCAACAGACCGGTCAGAATCGCAGCGGCGCATCCCACACCTTTCTGCACATCAATCGCTCCGAAAGGACAATTCATGGCGCATGCACAGGTCACGGTCTATGATTTTGACTTTGCCGCCCGATTTCTCAAAAACCCGATGCGGGCAGACGGTTACGCACATACCGCAGTTTGTACATTTTTCCTCATTGTGCTGTAATGTCACCACATTCTTCAAATACTTTACCATATTTGCCCTTTCTCAGCCGAAACCATGAATAAGATCATTGACCAGCATCAGGATTGCACCGATACCTGTAGAGATTATCATGATCGGCAGAGCGATCCGCATTTCCTTATCCACTCCCGATAGCGAAGTGTACGTGGAACTGCCGGTGAAGTTTATTGTCCAGAAGGCGGAAAGTGCCGGCAATAGCAGAAGATAGGCAGCAGCCCTCAGCCAGTTATATGCCGATGCGGGCAGAAATCCGTTGATGAGAATAATCCCAACGGCCAAAAGAAATCCAGGAAAAAAGCCCTTCAGAGAGAATGCCCGGCCCGGAATCCAGGGCAGCAGCGCGGGCGCGAACACAGTACCAACAAAGACAGCGCCCAAAAACGCATAGAGATCAATCAAGCCATATTGACCCAAACCGGTAGCGGTCAGAATGAACATCACACCAAAGACGATGATAACCTTTTTTAATGCGGCAATCAGTTCGACAGGCGTAAGAACCAGCCGATCCCGGAATGTAAACCGCACGGTGCGCATTTCATCCGTAGCCTGCATACCGGCTTTCAGAAAACCTTTGATATCACAAGCTCTGACGGGGCCATAAACCACGCGGAAACCGGACTGTTTCGCCACCAGATGGGCCGCCACACCCGAAGCTCCCAACTGAGGAAGGATAATTGTCCGGTGCGAGACAATTTCCAAGAGCCGGGTAGCCTGCAACCGGTTCACCAATTCTTCCGTGCTGAAAGTTCCCTTACCGGCCGCGCACCAGACATTGATGCCATCGGTATCCAGAACAACGATCCAGGCATCCAAACCGGACAGCTCTTTGCGAAGCCGGTCAAAAGTCATCTTATAGTTTGAAGTAACCAGCACCAGAGCTTGCGCATCAGGATTGCCAACACAATATAAGCCGGGATCAATGGCGTAATCCATCCGGCCGATCCCCCAACGGCATTTCCATGCGTCCAAAACGTCAGCGGATGACAGGGTTGTCCCTACACGCGGAACCTCCCCGACCGGCGTTTGAACAGAGCCAGAAATCCATTCACACGGCTGCACCGCCCCTCCGCAGCCGGACGCCTTTTGCGAAGATCCGGTTTCTGCCGGCTTGGTATCGCTGCAACAATTCTGATTTTTAACAACAGGCTGCAACTGATGGGGCGTTGCAGTGCTGGTTCCGCCGCCGCAACAGCCGGCCGACTTTTTCTTGGCCGCAGATGATCCTGAACAGCATGATTGATTCGGCATTATCTTCACTCCGCGAACAGGCGATTATCTTTTATTCGGTTCGCCAAATTTTTGATTTTCGTTTCAATCTCCTGAATAACCGCAAGAAAAGCCTCATCGTCCTTCCCGGTCGGATCATCCAGGTTCCAATCCTCCCTGTGCCTGCAGGACAGGTACGGACAGGCAACGTTGCAGCCCATTGTAATAACGGCATCGACCGGCGGGATTGTGTTCAGCAGCTTGGAATACTGCGTTTGTTCCATGTCAATCCCATAAAGCTGTTTCATAAGGCGCACAGCATCCTGATTAATCTGCGGCTTGGTTTCTGTCCCCGCCGAATAGCTTTCGAAAACATCCCCGGCAAGCCGTTTGCTCAGCGCTTCCGCAATTTGGCTGCGGCAGGAATTATGAACACAAATAAAAGCAACCTTGATCATGCGATTTCTCCTTACATAAGAAATCAGTGCCTTGTCCTGCGGATGAACCTGGCGAGCATCCGCTTAACAAGCGCTTCGGTCAGAACGCCGGGATCACCGGGATTCATCGTTTTCATGTCCTTTACAGCGGCCGGCAATTCACAATTTGACAGACTATGCTTCCCTATTTTCGAATTCCCGGCATACAACAGAACCTTCTTTGCAGACGCAATCTTCCCTTTCAGAGGTGATGGCGTATAAGAATTGTCTTGTCTTCGTGATCATATCTTCGTCCAACGAATAATACGTCCATTTCCCTTCATTCCTCCCCTTAACCAACCCGCTTTCGCAAAGGAGTTTCATATGATGGGACAGCGTGGATTGGGACATTTCAAATTTTTCCAAAATCATACAGGCGCACAACTCCCCGCAAGAAAGCATATCCACGATCATGACTCTCCTGGGATCAGCCAGTGCTTTAAAAATTTTTGCCGCTTCGTTATATTGTTCCACATCGGCTCATCATATCGAAATTGTTCGATATGATGAGTATAGTTCTTAAATCGAAGATTGTCAATGTGAGCATCGGCAATCAGCAATTCGGATCGAAGAAAAATACTGCAGGTTCCCTACAAAAAAATAAAGAGCAGCCGCCAATCTTTCTTTATTATTCAAAAGGGTTCCCAAATTTCGAATATCCGGTCAACAATGCGGCCATTAAACAGCCGCAGACCCCGTCGGACAAATCCGACGGGGTCTGCTTTACGCTTGAAGGCTATTCATTCAAGTCTTTTTTGATCGCCTTCTAAAATTTTCGTGAGAATCATCTCCATAAGGAGACTTTTCTTACCGGTGATTATTTATCCAGTTCTTTCTTGCCGGTTCCGATCGTGATCACTTTCGGCTTTACAATTTCAGCCTTCGGTAATTCCAGTGTCAGGATCCCGTCTTCATAATCGGCTTTCGCTTTTTCGGCCTCAACTTCGGTCGGCAGGCTGATTTCCCGATAATAGGAACTCCAGCGCGTTTCGCGCAGATGGTAGACTGTTTTCTCGTCTTTCTCTTCTTTTTCTTCCTTGACTTCAGCCTTGACCGTCAGGATATTATCCGCCACGGAAATCTGGATATCATCCTTTTTAACACCCGGGATCACCATTTTGACCGTGACCTTGTCCTCGTCCTGCTTCATATCGACACGCGGAGCAATCGTATTGGACGTGCCGTCGGCAGCATTCTCAAAGAACGAATTGACCAGCCGGTCCATTGAATCCTGCATTGTGAACAACTCGCGCATAGGCTGAATCCGTAAAGTTCTGTACATAATCTCCTCCATTTTTTTTAAATCATTGATGATCGAATTTTTTATTTCTTTCTCAGATTCTTTTCCGAACCTGATCTTGCTTTAAAGATAAACCGCAAGTATAAGATTCATACTTGCGGTTGAATAGAGAATTCTAAACGGTCCGTTAACGAAGCCTTAACGCGCTTCCGCCTCCTGCTGCGCCCGTTTATAATCCATAAAACGGTATCCGACGCCCCGTTCGGTCAGAATATATTTGGGATTCGAGGGATCTTTCTCAAGCTTCTGGCGCAGGTAATTAATATACAGGCGCACATAATGCGTCTCATCCCGGTATTCATACCCCCACACTTTAGCCAGCAACTGATCATAGGTCATCACCCAGCCGGCATTCTGCACCAGGTGGTACAGCAGCCGGTATTCTGTCGGACGCAGTTTGATCAGCTCGCCATCCAGCCAAACTTCCCGTTTGCCGAAGTCCAGCCGCAGATGTTCAT
>CALAEB010000158.1 GCA_937890875.1 uncultured Anaerolineaceae bacterium
GCCATTACGCAGAAGCGCACCGCTGGCATATTGAGATTCTCTCTGCCAACGAAATCGGTGTCGGCGGTTATAAAGAAATCTCTTTCATGGTCAAAGGCAAAGGCGCCTACTCCCGGCTGAAATTTGAATCCGGAACGCACCGTGTCCAGCGGGTGCCGGTGACGGAATCCCAGGGGCGGATCCATACCTCCGCTGTCACGGTAGCCGTACTGGCGGAGGTCGAAGATGTTGATATCCAAATTCCGGAAAGCGATATCCGGATCGAAGTTTTCCGCTCCGCCGGAGCCGGCGGACAAAACGTCCAGAAAAATTCCACTGCCGTGCGCCTGATCCATCTTCCTACCGGAATGGTGATCACCTGCCAGGACGAACGTTCCCAGCTCCAGAACAAAACCCGTGCGATGAGCATCCTGCGGGCGCGCCTTTATGACATGGAACAGCAGAAAAAGCAGGATGAACTGGACGCAGTCCGCCGGTCAATGATCGGAACAGGCGACCGGTCCGAAAAAATCCGCACTTACAATTACCCGCAGTCCCGCGTCACCGATCACCGGATCAATGTTTCCTCCTATAATTTGTCCGGCGTAATGAACGGCGACCTGGACCTCTTTATCGATGAGCTGATTCTGCGCGATGAGGCGGAACGGCTGTCCGTTTCTGAAAAAGGGTGAACCAGCCATGAAGATTGATGAAGCGCTGGAATGGATCCGCCAGCAGCTGAAACAGCATCATCAAAGCGATTCTCCGTCGTTGGACGCACAAATCATCCTCGAGAAAATTACAGGTCTGCACAGGCCTGTTCTTTTATCCCATCCGGAACGCGATCTGTCCGCTGCGGAAGCCGCTTCAGTGCGGGAATTGACCGGGCGGCTGCTGACGGGAGAACCACTGCCATACGTTCTCGGCGAATGGCCTTTTTTCGGCCATTCATTCCGGGTCACGCCGGATGTCCTGATTCCGCGCCCGGAAACCGAGCTGCTGGTCGAAGCTGCTGTCGATTGGCTGAAGGAACATCCGGAAGTGAGAACCGGGGCGGATATCGGAACCGGTTCCGGCTGTATTGCGCTGTCCATCCTGGCGGCTTTTCCGGAAAGGAAACTCGATTTTGCCGGTGTCGACCGCTCGTTTCCGGCACTGCGGATCGCCGCGGAAAATGCAGCGCGATTCGGGCTGAGCGGACGGATCCGCTGGGTACACGGAGATCTGTCCATGCCGCTGAGAGCGCCGCTCCGCCTGATTTGCGCCAATTTGCCTTATATCCCCTCCCAGCGCTGCCTTGAACTGGACGTCTCGAAAACCGAACCGCAGATCGCGTTGGACGGCGGAACGGACGGGTTTGATCTTTATCGGGCGCTCTTTGTCGATTTACAGCAGAAAATGGCTCCGGACGGACTGATTCTTTGCGAAATCGAATACTCCCAAAAAAAAGTCGCGCTTGAAACCG
>CALAEB010000159.1 GCA_937890875.1 uncultured Anaerolineaceae bacterium
CATCCAGAATGATCGACTTCCCTGCGCCGGTCTCACCGGAAAAAACATTGAATCCATCTGAAAACGTGAGTTCCAGATGGTCAATGATCGCAAAATCCCGGATGACAATCTCTTTCAGCATATCAATTTCTTCGAATCGAAAAGCCCTTCATATTGGAAAGGATCGTACCGCACAGCAGGACAACATAGGCGATACCCCAGCCAGCCTGAAGCAGAATACTTATCAGCAAGCCGAAATCCCCCAGCAACAACGCCGACAAGAGGGCCAGAATTGTCGGCAGAAGCGGTAGCGCCCCGCCGATACCAGCCGCGATCACCGTCGTCTTAGTCAGCGTGGTTGAGCGGCGTTTTTGGGTGGCCACCCGGACCAGGCTGACAATCCCGGTACCGACCAGCGGGCCGATCAGCAGCGAGAAGATGCCGGAAAGCATGCGGACTTCCATTAATAGAAACGATCCCAAAAATCCCAGAATGGCCGCGATGAATCCCGCAATCAAATAATCCCGGGATAAACTGGTGTCAAAACGTTTTTGCAGCTCCCGGATGCAATCTTTGCAACGATACCCGGTCGGCGTCTGCACTGCGCAATCCATACAAATCGGCCGATCGCAACGGTTACAGCGCAGCAATGTTTCCCGATCCGGATGTTTATAACAGGTCATTTTTTTTCCGGAATCGATACTCATTCTTTATTCCTGACCGCGCTTGGGTTCCGCTGCATGTACTGTATAAAATTTTTATAGAAGAAGCCGTTATCCTGAAAGCGGACAAACTGCGCCGAAAATTGAGAGGAAGAAACGAACAACTGATCCCCTTCCATCAATACCACGCCTTTCGAACCATCCGGAGAAAAAATCGTTTCATGCTCCGCTGAAACGGAAATCTGTACAATTTCGCCCTCCTGCAGCACCAGCCCGCGATCCGGACTCAGGTGCGGAGCGACCGGAATGACCAGCATATTCCGCAGTTCCGGCTGCAGGATCGGCCCTCCGGCAGCCATCGCGTAAGCCGTGGAGCCGGTCGCCGAGGCGACAATCAAGCCATCCGCGACATAGTCGGTCAGCAAATTCCCGCTGACTTTCATCCGGATCGGGCGCAGTTCCGCTCCATGCCCGACCACCGCGTCATTCAGGACTTCCCATTGCAATGACGCCGCGTTTTTCCGCTTCAAGTCCACATGCAGCATCATCCGTTCTTCAATTTTCCAGGCCGCGTCCAATAACGGCGGAATCATATCCGGCCACTGGTGCTGCTGGATTTCCATCAGGAAACCAAAACTTCCCATGTTGATCCCGCAGACCGGAACGCCATGCGGCGCACAAATTTTTCCGGTCCGCAGCATGGTGCCGTCTCCGCCCAATGTGATCACCAGATCATACGGGTCCTTTTTAATCATTTCCAGAAATAACGAATCATATAAGGAAAAGCCTTCTATCGTGATATCACGCCCGCTGTAAGAACGAACAGCGTCAACAATT
>CALAEB010000160.1 GCA_937890875.1 uncultured Anaerolineaceae bacterium
GATGGCCCGCTTCGCAAAAGCGCGGGGAGTTTTACAGGCGGGCGCGCCTTCGGCGCCAAAACTGATCGCCAGGTTAATTTCAGGATAAGTTTGGAATGTATTCTGCCATTGCGTAGTCGCCTGCAACTTTTCACTCTTTGATTCGGTAACATTGACCAGTTCAAAACCGCCAGGCCATTTCGAAAAGACCTCTTCTGTAATCGTGATCTGATCATTCCCTACTTCATAATTCAGTGCGGCAACCTGCATGGAAGCATAAATTTTAGTATCTTTATCTAAAAGTTTCTCAACATGAGCATACATGAGTTCCGCTTGTGTCGGAATGTCCTTACCGATATATGCTAATTTTCCTTCGGCCTCAGTAATATCAGAGTCGACCACAAGCACAGGAATGCCCGCTTCAATAGCCAAATTAACCGGTTCAGCGGGTACCAAACCCTGCGTGATGATACCATCTACTTTCTGAGCGACCGACGTTTCAATCAATTTAGCCATTTCTTCAGGAGAAATGTTCTGAGGGCCGACCCAATCTCCCCGGACGCCCAGATCAGCTACTGCCTGATCAAAGCCTTCCTTGGCAATCAGCCAAATAGGGTGGGAAAGCAAAGGAGACACATAGACAATATGGATATCATCTTCCTGTGCAAATACGGTTTCAGCCGACACAGCAAAAGCGGCAATACTGAAAACCAGGGACAACAATAAAACAGATAAAATTATTCTTTTCATACAATACCCTTCCTTTTTCTAATAGAGAATATCTGAATCCTTTAAAATTTTTCGAAATCCCGGCAAACCGGGGAAATCAAATGTTTTGTTGGGAACAGGTTTTCTCTTTATTCCCTTGTCTAAGTGTTCGATGCGGCACGAAGCAATGTTATTTCTGTTGCATCCTCCCGTCCGAATTCAGCTTGTACAACACCTTTTCCTAACACCACAAACCGATCACAAACGCCCAGCAATTCAGGCAGCTCAGAGGAAACCATAATGATGCTGATTCCTTTAGAAGCCAGATCGTGAATTAATTTATAAATATCAGCCTTTGTCCCAACATCAATTCCCCGTGTCGGCTCATCCAGAAAAATGATGTTCAAATTTGTCATCAGCCATTTGGCGATAATGACCTTCTGCTGATTCCCGCCGGAAAGATTGGTAATGATCGTATCTAATCCCGGTGCCTTAATCCTCAGTTTCGAAAAAAATTCGCCTGCAATATGATTCTCTTTTCTCTTATTGATAAAAATAAATTGTCGGAGAAAATCCAGAATCGTTAAAGTCATATTATGGCTGACCGACATTGTTCCGATAAATCCATTTCGTTTTCGATCTTCCGTCACCAACCCAAACCCTGCTTTTTTCGCAGTTTGCGGACTGTTGATATTTACTTCAACCTCATTTAAAAATACCTTTCCGGAAGATTTGGGTATCGCACCAAATATCGCATTAAGTAATTCTGACCTCCCGGATCCCACCAAACCAACCAGACCCAATACTTCGCCTTTTCGAAGTTCAAAACTGACGTCCTCAATAATATTCTTTCCATAAGCAAATGGATGGGGAACCTTAAAATGTTCAACTTTCAGTATTGTCTCACCGACAACCCGGTCGATCTTCGGATACATCACTTCCAGTTCACGGCCAATCATATCTTCAATTACAAGCCGGCTGTCATATCCTTCCTGACGCGTATAGGTACTGATCAGTTCACCATCCCGGAGAACAGCGATCCGGTCGCTAATACGAAAGACTTCGTCCAGTTTATGAGAAATATAAATGCAGGAAATTTTTTCTTTCCGGAACTCATTTAAAATTTCCATCAGATTTTCTGTTTCAGTCTCAGTGAGCACAGAAGTGGGTTCATCCAGAATCAGAATTTTCGGTTTTCGGACCAGAGCGCGAGCAATACAAACCAATTGCTGCATGGATGGGCTGAGGCTGCGGACAGTTACGTTTATATCGATGTTCGCATGAAGACGATGTAACGCTTCCGAAGCGGTTTGTCGCACAGTTTTCCAATCTATGGTTCCAATTTTGGTCAGCGGAAGCCTGCCTAACAAGATATTCTCAGCAACAGTCAAATCCATCTCAAGATTGAGTTCCTGATAAATCATCGCAATCCCGGCACTCTCTGAATCGATAGGGGTTTGAAATTTGCAGCGTTCACCCTCAATCAGGATTTCGCCTTCATATTCGGAATATGGATAGATACCGCTGAGAATTTTCATCAGTGTGGATTTTCCGGCGCCATTCTCTCCAATAACGGACAGGATCTCATTTTCATAAAGATCAATTGAAACATTCTTTAATGCGACTGTACCAAGAAATCTTTTTGTAACATCTCGCACCGAGAGCACTTTTTCCGCTTGTTTCACGATGCGCCTCCTACTTCTTGGCCTTGATTGAACTCATCAGAATAACATTCCGTTTATATTGATCCAACAGAACTGCCAAAACCAGAACTACACCGACAACCAAGTTCTGCCAATATACGGAAACCCGCATTAAGGTGAGTGAATTTGTAAGCACTTCCATAAAGAAGGCGCCTATTGCAGCCCCAATGACGGATCCGACCCCGCCAAAAGTAGAAACACCGCCAATAATTGCTCCGCAAATTACAGTCATTTCAAAACCGGTACCGGCAGCAGCTTCTGCTGACCCAAGGCGGGAAGCAATAAAGACACCGGAAAGTGACGCTAATCCGGAAGCAATCACATAAACGATCATCTTTGTTTTGTCGATATTGATTCCCGAAATCCTGGCTGCTTCGACATTTCCCCCCAAAGCGTAAATGTTTCTGCCGAAAGGCGTCTGTGAAAGCAGCAAATATCCAATGATCGTGATTGTGATTGCTACAATAACAACCATAGGAATTCCAGCAATCCGGATCTTATCAATCGCTTTAAAAACAGTAGGCAACGGATAAATCGGGACACCCTGTGTCAAAACGGAAACAGCACCACGAGCAACATACATCATTCCAAGCGTAACAATCAGAGGAGGAATCCCGGCTTTGACAATCAAAGAACCGTTGATTAATCCGACGATGACACCAGTCGTCAGTCCCAAAAGAATCGCGACCGCTACCGGCAATTCAGCTTTACAAGCCATTCCCGTCACGACTCCCCCCAACGCCAACACAGATCCAACAGAAAGGTCCAAGCCGCCTGTGATCAGCACGAGCGCCATCCCGACAACGGTAATCAGCGAATAACCGGTATTCTTTAAAATATTAAAAAGATTGGCAGAAGAGAAAAAAACCGGATTTACACTGGTCACAAAGATCATATATAAAACAGTCACAACGATAATACTGCTTTCCTGTTTTACAAAAAATTTAGAGAGGGCCGACAGAGCTTTATCTATAAAATTATTGCCGCGCATGAATATTTCCTTAGTGACATTTTCTGCAATACTGATCAGAAATCAGTACGCTTATAAAAGTATATAAAGAAATATTCTCAATCCAGTAGGACGGATTTGAAAAAAAAGTTGTCTTTTTTTGGAAAATAATTTTACTTAGGCAGATATTTTATTGTACTGTGCGTTATATGTTCTTTTCCGTTTGGACCTCGTTCCGAAAATCCCGTGGACTTTTTCCGGTAATTTTTCGGAAAACACGGCTAAAATATGAGTAATCATCATACCCGACAATAAAAGCGATCTCTGTCAGACTTTCATCGCTGAATCGGATATATTCAATTGCTTTGTCAATTCGCTTTTGGGTGATATATAGGATTAATGTTTCACCCTTTTGTTGACGAAACATTCGCGAAAAATACGATTGTTCGATCCCAAATTGTTTGGATAAAGATACCAGCGACAAATCTTTTGTATAGTTGTTATCGATGAAATTAACGGCTTGAAGAATCGCATCCTGTATCGATCCACAAGGATATTCATTTTTCGTTTCCATCAGTTGATTGAGAATTTCGATTACGACTTCAAATAACATGTCACTGTTTAGCGACTCGACAGCGTTTTCAGCCATATCGGTTAACGATTGGATTTGGAGCAAATTTACGGAAGCAATAGCAGACCTTTCCATATCGATTAAAGTGTTGATGATTATTTTTACAATTTGCTTTTCTTCAGCCAGGCTTCGACTTTCAACACTGTGATCAAAACTTAACTTCTTTCGAAGCCAATCTGAAACGAGCAAAAAATTACCAGTCTTTACAAGACGAATCAGTTTACCAACATGATACTCGTCAAATAACACTCGGACACAGCCGGAATCTGGGCTGGCTTTTCCGGTCTTTGTTGATAAAATGCAGCTTTCGTCAGAAAATGGTCTGGTCAACAATTCGGATGAAACTTGGAGATAGGCATTCCGAATATTATCCACCGAATAAGGATCGTGATTAATCACAATTGTGATCGGTGAAGCAGTTGTCTGAATCAGCTCCGAAAGGAGATCCTGGGAAAGGTCGCGGATTTTCGAACTGTGTAAATCAGTCAGGATGATAAACTCGTTCGCGCAATACACGTGATTAAATACAGTCATTTCATTATTACAAAAAATTTGTTTTATTTTCTGCTTGATTGAATAAGAAAAAAGATTAACATCATTTTTATATTTTTGCATTATGGTGTTCAGATTATGAATTTTTACCAAAAGCAGACTGCAAGTTGAAAAGTCACCGCCAACATTTATTGTCAAGTTAGGAGCAACAGACACAAATCGTTCGTTCAACAAAAAACTGAATTCGCTATCCTGAATCAGTGATGACGCTTTAATAAGTTGACTTTTTGTTTCTTCCTGTTTTCGTTTATTGGCTTCTTTTTCACTGATAATTTCTAATGCCTTAGAGAGCGTATTAACCAAACACATTTTTGAAACCGGTTTAATTAAATAATTAATTGCTCCTTTTGTTAATGTGTCCCGGACATAAGCAAAATCATCATACCCGCTGATAACAACGACTACAATTTCGGGATATTCTTTACTTAAAATATTGATTAACTCCACGCCGTTAATATAAGGCATATTGATATCTGTCAGCAAAATATCCGGACAAAATGCCTGGATTTTCCTGAGCACATCCTCTCCGTCAACTGCGGGCTCTAAACATTCCATGGAATATTTATCCCATTCAATCATTTTTCTCAGTTTTTCTCTGGTCCAATACTCATCATCTGCGATCAGCACTTTGTATACGGGAGAACTCATTTCACCTCCTTCGGTGAATTCAATGGGAACCACATATAAACGCGCGTTCCTGTAAATGCCGCATATTCCGCCTCAGATTCACTTTCTATATGAATCCCATATTCTTTGCCAAACAGCATTTTAATTCGGGCATTTATATTCAGCAGCCCAATCGAATTTCCGGCTTTTATATCTTCAATATCACATTTTTCCAGTTTTTCATTCATCGTTTCCGCATCCATCCCATTATCGATCACAAGAATCAGTAATTTCTCCTTATGTTTTTTCGCGATAATGTTGATGATCTTCTCACCATGTTTATTCTTCAGTCCATGATTCAAAGCATTCTCAACAACGGGCTGGATCGAAATTTTCGGAACCATATTCTGGAAAACCTCATCATCAATATCAAATTCACAATGAATCTCTCCGTGCATTCGAACATTCATAACGTAAAGATAATTATTTAAATGAACAATTTCGCTTGAAATTGTTGAAAGCGGATTTTTCATATCCAGACTATATCGAAAGATATGGGATAATGACAAACTTAAATTACTGACAATTGTGCAGTTTGAGACCATGGCAATGCTGCTCATCGTATCCAGCGTATTATATAAAAAATGCGGGTTAATCTGAGCTTGCAATGCTTTATATTCGACATCCCGGAGGAGTAATTTTGTTTGATATTCTTTTCGGATCAATGTTTCCATTTCGTCCAGTAAACTATTAAAACTGGAACTCACCAAACCAAGTTCGTCATTGCCCGGATTTTCAATCCGAAGATTTGTCTCTCCTTTTCGAATTCGTTTAATCGTATCCATCATCTTTTCCAGCGGTTTGGTAACACTTCGCGAAAAAAAGAATGAAAGAAAACTGACAATGAAAATCATAAGAATTGAAATTGCCACAACCGATAAAGTGAGCCTTTTTTGGTTTTCAACCAGTAAATTTTGCGGCACCAAGGAGAAAACCCTCAAATCATTCCTTGTCTGCGCCGCCTGGAAAAAAATTCTTCCGTTGGTAATAAACGATTCGTCCCGACGCAATTCATTATTCTCAATTTTTGCGGATAGATCATCAAAGAATAATTGTTCGTTTTCTTCATCAATATCGCCCATCGTAACGATAGGGGGATTTCCGTACTCCTGCAACCACATAATAATTCCCGGATCTCTCGCATACTTTTCCATCAGGTTCTTAAAAACTTTGGCATCGATGTCACAAACAACATATCCGATCAAATTTGAATAATTATGTTTTCCAAAAATCTTCAGAACAGAACGAACAATGTTTTTCCCCGTTACATCGCTGAAAAAACCGTCAACAAACATAGACGAACGGGCTGAATCCACATAACTTCGAACATCTTCGGCGTTATTTTCCGACGTCGTATCGTAAATATCAACTGGATAATCAAAAAAAGCGGCGATTGCATGACGATAAGTACTGATAATTCGATGCTCATTATCATAAACATATAAAGCCTGAACACTGTCGCTTGGACCAAAATTAGTGTTCGTGATGTCATGAGCATAATTGATGCTGCTGGCTCTGATTTTCTCGTAATCTTTATCGGAATCCAGATCCTGAATGAGCTGTCGCTCATTATAAACACCGGTGAGGTTCCCCTTCATTTGTTCAATATATAAATCAATATCTTCTTGGATAAACTGGAGTGAGACACTGCTTTCCTTTGTCGCATCCTCAAAGATCAGCTCCGATGACACTTTTTGGAATAAAAAAGATTCCAAAACCAAACCAAAAAGCGTGCAGGTTAAACAGAAAAACAAAAATTTCGTCCGCATTGTCATCGAACTTTTCATCAGGGAAATTCCTTACTTATTTATCATGAATGCCATTGATTATACAGGATCCCGCCCTTTTCAATAGAGCTTGGAAGTTCACAGAAATCAGTTTTGAAAACAGTCCTGATAATCCGCGGTAATTCACCTCTCAGGTTTTACCGAAATTCCAATTGACAATCCGAATTGACTGCGCTATAAAAAAGATAAACCGGAATAAAACCGGAAAATCTCACCTGCGTTAGAAAATCCAGGCAAGCCGCCATATCAGCAAAGGTTTTTTTATGTCCATAGACTCCGATACATTTTCCGAAAATAATATATCCGCCCATTTTACACAAAACAACCTGCCGTTCCGATTTGAGTTTCATTCCGTACTCGATTCAACCAACAATTACCTGATCACGCTGGCCGGGCAACATGAACCGGAAGGGAAAGTTGTCATCGCCGAAACACAAAGCAGCGGACGCGGACGGTTGGACCGGCATTTCTTCTCACCGCCGGGAACGGGGATTTATATGAGTCTGCTCCTGCGGCCGCAGCAATCCGCACAAAACGCACAGATGATCACGCCGGCTGCGGCTGTCGCGGTTGCCGAGGCGATTGAAAAAGTGACTTCCAAACAGGCAAAAATTAAATGGGTGAATGACATCTTCTGTGACGGCAAAAAAGTCTGCGGCATTCTGACCGAAACGGCTTTCAGCCCGGAAGGAGAGAAACTCGCTTATGCTGTGCTGGGGATCGGTATCAACCTGAAAGAACCGGGAAGCGGCTTTCCGGAGCAAATCCGAACGACAGCGGGCGCAATCCTTTCGGAAAAAGAATACATTCCAGGTACCCGGAATATGCTGGCTGCGGCAATTTTGGAGAATTTCTGGCGTTTTTATCGCGAATTGGACCAGAAGACATTTTTATCCGAGTATAAAAAACGTTCCATGCTTACCGGGCAGCGAATTCTGGTCATCCAGGATGCTGTTTCAAAGGAGGCGACCGCCGGGGAAATTGATGATGCTTGCCGTTTGGAGGTCTTTTTCGATGACGGCAGCAGTGCTATCCTTAACGCCGGCGAGGTGCGGATCAAACCGCTCCGGATAGAATCGTTGCCCTAATTCCCTTTCAATTGACTTAAACCAGTAAACCCGAGGGTATCTTCCAAGCCGGATTTTTCAGTTTTTTTTAGAACCATTTACTCGTAAATTTTCCGGGAAACAGCTCCATTTCGGCTTATAAGACACCCTCGTCAAAGCAGGTAACTTTCGCTGGGAGTTCTTTGCCTGCCGCCTTTCACGGATTGATGGTTGGTAATTTTCAAAGAAGCCCCATTTGTTTTTGCGGCATTATCAAGCGGTGAAAAATGTTATTTCAACTTCCCATTCTCTAAATCCGTTATAACGCCGTCGATGATATCAATGCCATTCATCAGGAGTTTTTCCGGGATAACCAGTGATGGGAGAAGACGGATAACATTGCTGTAATGACCGCCGACTTCGACCAAAACACCGCGTTGATGGGCATACTTGCGCACCTTTTTGGTCAGTTCTGACGCTGGTATGCGGGACTCCTTGTCGGTGACCATTTCAATAGCCAACATCATACCTATGCCGCGGACGTTGCCGACCGTCAGATGCTTTGTGCAGATCCCATTGAGTTTATTCATAGCTTTTGCACCAAGCTTCGCCGCGCGTTCAGGAATATTATTATCAAGCATCCAGTTTAAGCCTGCGGCGCCTGCTGCATAAGCGACCATGTTCCCGCGGAACGTGCCGATAGACTTTCCGGTCGGCCAGGTGTTGAGTTCTTCACGGTAAGCAATCGCGGAAATTGGAAAGCCCACACCGCCGAGCGCCTTACTGATAGTCATAATATCAGGTACAATGCCGCCGTACTGAAAAGCGAACATCTTGCCGGTACGTCCAAGACCACATTGAATCTCATCGCAAATCAGCAGCACACCATACTTCTTCGTGATTTCGCGAACACGCTGTAAAAAATCCGGTGTCGGAATAATCGTGCCGCCTTCCCCCTGCACAGCCTCAAGAATGACGGCCGCCGGATGCTGATATCCGGAGTGAGAGTCATCGAGTACGCGTTCGAGCGTGTTAGCTGCCTGCTCATCGACTTTGTCCTCGGGGCAACCAAAGGGGTTGCGGTAGCGGTATGGATACGGGATGAACTGCACACCAGGCGAGAGCTCGCCGACGCCCTCGCGATGCGCGCGGTCGCTCGTGGCAGCCAGAGATATGCCGGTCATGCCATGATAGCCTCCCTCAAACGCGATTATGCCGTTCCGTTTTGTATTATAGCGCGCCAGTTTGATGGCTTGTTCGACAGCGTCCGAGCCGGTCGGGCCACCAAAGAACAAGCGAGTTAACTCTTTGGGGAGAATCCGACTAAGCGTGGCGACCATGTTTTCCCTGGTTTCCGACGGTATATCCAGTGTATGAGTCACCTTATCGATTTGGTTATGCGCGGCCTTGAGCACAGTGGGATGACTGTACCCTAAAGCCATGACGCCAGCGCCGCTGAATAAATCGATATACACATTGCCGTCTACATCAACCAGCGTTGCGCCGCGTCCACGGTCAATCGCCATCGGAAGGTTTTTGGAATAAGTGAGTGCCGAGCTTTCATGCGCAGCCTGATAATTAAGAATCTCTACGGATTTGGGCCCGGGTGGGATCGTTATGATATGCGGTGCATCCTGAATAGATAATCCTTCAAACATGCCTTCATTGTCCATGTTCATGGTGAATCTCTTTTCTGTGCATAAAAAATACACATGGTATAAGATTAAAAACAACCATACATGTGATGCAAAGTCGGTCACATCTTTTGTATTCTCATTATCGGGATTTTGTAAATGACAGGCTGTACTTACGTCGAAAAGTACTGCGCCTGCTGGCTGTCAGAAACCGCCGGGTCGTTGATGCCCAAACCGGTGGCCACAGAATTATCCGCTTCAAACCGACAAAGCCACGCTAATCAATTATTGATTAAATATTATCAAAGGGATATGGATATGTCAAGAAATAATTTCATCTACATAAAATTTAATTAAGTAAACACTCATCTTATCTGATTATGAAGTGTCAGATATTCATCAAATTGTTGGCATGGATGAATTCAAGAATTTTTTTGCGCATCTTAATGGTAGCGGGGGCGGCGTTCTGGTGTTTTATCATAGCCAGTCCAATGGTGCGATAGTCGTTCGGGATGATGGGATAGACGTTTACCTCCATGTTATGATTGTAGGAAATCATATCCGAAAGGATACAGTAACCGAGTCCGGCCTCAACCAGAGCGACAATCGCCTCGTCCGTTTCCACATTGAACGAAGAACTGACCTTCATGTTGTTGCGCTCAAAGAAGTCAAGCATCTCCGTATTGTAACCATCCCGCTGCAAGATAAGATTCATTTTTTTCATGTCTTCAACAGTGACATAATTCTTGTGTATCGGTATGTAATCCTGAGGTGTAATGCATATCAGCCGATCCTTATGCAGTGGGATAACCTCCATACTCGCCGCAATATCGTTTACAACAAAACCCAGATCGACGATATTGCTTTTGAGCCAGTTGGTGATCTCGTAGTACCCTCCCTGATAAATTTTGATATCGATCATTGGGTGTTCCGCCCGGAAAGATTTGATAATCTGCGGCAGCCATCGAATTGTGACACTGTTAAACGTTGCGAGACGTACAGTGCCCCGAAGCAATCCGTGAATCTCATCCACCTGCTGTTTAAGCAGCTCGTTGCTCTGCTGCACAGATCGAATATAAGGCATGAGACGTTCGCCGTCCACCGTCAGATAGACTCCTTTGCGGTCGCGAACAAATAAAAACATGCCGAAATCTTCCTCCAGCTTGTTGACCGCATGGCTGATAGCGGAGGGCGTCAAATTTAACACGAGTGCCGCTTTTCCAAAACTGCGCTGCTGTACTACGGTTTCGAGAATTTTATAATTATAGAGTGACATTATGGTCCCCTTCTATTACTTAATAGATGCTGAAACATGAAAAAATGTTCAACATTCCATATATTAAGTTTCATTTGACTTCTTGATTTAATAATAATAAACTAGTTGCATAAAAACAACATACTCTTTTGTACAATCATTATTTAACGTCGAACGCCGCTGAACTACAACGAATCCAGGCAAGAGAATAAAAAGAAGAGGGAATAATATGAGAGGTTTCCGTTTAGCCGTTTTAGGAGCAACCGGTGCGGTTGGTTCTGAAATGCTGAAGGTTTTGGAGGAACGCAGATTCCCCATAGACAAACTGAAGCTGCTGGCCGATCCCAATGATGCTGGGAAGGTCGTCCTCTATTCCGGTGAGCAGTACATTGTTGAGGAAGCCCGTCCGGAGTCGTTTGAGAACGTGCAGATTACGCTCGTGGCGGTCAACAATGATGTCAGCCTTCATTTTACACCGGAGGCTGTCAAACGCAACAGTGTGGTTATCGACAACAGCAGTGCTTACCGCATGAATCCGAAAGTCCCGTTAGTTGTGCCCGAAGTCAATCCGGATGATGTCAGGTATCACAAAGGCATAATAGCCAACCCCAACTGTTCCACCACCATCGCTGTGGTCCCGCTTAAACCTCTGCATGATTACGCAGGGCTCAAGCGCATTGTCGTATCCACTTATCAGGCGGTTTCAGGCGCGGGTGTTGCAGGCATCGGCGAGTTAACCGATCAAACAAAGCAGATTCTTGATGGAAAGCAAATTTCGCCGGGTGTATTCCCGTATCAAATTGCATTCAACCTGATTCCGCATGTTGATTATTTCAAGGATAACGGCTATACCCATGAGGAAATGAAAATGCTGAACGAGAGCCGAAAAATTCTCGGGTTGCCAAACCTGATGGTGAGCTGTACCTGCGTGCGCGTTCCAGTTTACCGAAGTCACAGCGAGGCCATCACAATTGAAACGGAAAAAGAGCTCCCTCCCGAAAAAGCGAGGGAGCTCTTGTCTACAGCACCAGGCATCAAGATTGTTGACAATCCGGCGAAGCTCGA
>CALAEB010000161.1 GCA_937890875.1 uncultured Anaerolineaceae bacterium
ACCCACTGCACCCGGCGCAGGACCTGCCAGACCGGCAGCCGCGCGGAGGAGCATTCCGTTTCGTTTTCACTTTCGGGAAAGCAAATTTGGCAGATGGTGACCGCGGTCGCGTCGCGCCGGTCTGCCGAGGCGGCGGTCTCCGCGCCCTGCGGGGAGGTTTCGTCTGCCCCGGCGACGTCAATCAGAAAAACGATCATCCCGCCGGATTCATCCGGAGAACTCAGCGACGGATGCCTACCTTGCATGGCGGACAGCCGTTTTTCGTTGAACAGCCGGTTCTCCCCGCCGATCTCCTCGCAAAAGTATTGTGTCCGGATCAGCGGGTGTTGCCGTCCGAAACGGGCGATCTGCGCGGACATAAAAGCGCTGTAAGCCGGTACTTCCGCCGCGACAGCGTCCGCATCGACGGTGAAGGCCAGCCGTGCTTTTCCGTCTGCAGCGGCCAATTCGCGGGCCAGCAAAGTGTCGGCGGTCCAGGCGGTGCCCCAAAAGACGCGGGT
This sequence comes from uncultured Anaerolineaceae bacterium, assembly GCA_937890875.1. Classification (GTDB taxonomy): domain Bacteria; phylum Chloroflexota; class Anaerolineae; order Anaerolineales; family Anaerolineaceae; genus Flexilinea. The sequence continues at coordinate 501 of CALAEB010000161.1, forward strand.
GGCGTTGCGCGCGGCGGCCATCGGCGCGATATCCCGGTCGAATTTGTCCGGCCGGATGTCCTGAGCCTCGTCCACCTCCAGCAGCAGGGACGCGGTGGCGCCGACTATGTTGGCGTCCGGCGCGCCGCTCAGGAAAATGGTGCGGGCGCTGCCGATCCGGTAGATATGCCCGGATTCTTTCTGCCATAAATCCTTTGTGATGATGTTCCGCCGTAACGTGCTTTCGAGCCTGCGCATGGCGTTCAAACTTTGAGGCTTCCAGGTCGGGCTGACTTTGACGATCTTGCCGCCCTCCTGTGAAAACAACATCAATAGATAGCTTTCTATCTGTGCCTGCAGCTCATTTTTGCCGCTCTGACGCGGGAACATCACCACAAAGGATTTACCCTGTTGCCGCAGAACCGAGGTCACAATCGCTTCGGCCACCCCGCGCTGGTAGGTGCGCAGGCGGATCCCGCAGCCGGCATCCGCAAAAAGCGTAACGTCGGAGAGGACTTCTTTGAGCGCGGCCGGGTCTTCCGGCCCGGTTTTGCCGGTCTGCATGGTTCCTTTTCCTTTTTTGTCCGGGCTGTGTCAGCGTTTCGAAACGTGGCGTTCTCTTGTTGTGTTTTGCGTTTCACGCAAAACACAACAAGAAGTTCCGCTTTTTCCGAAAGGAGTTCCCAAATTTCGAATGCCCGGTGTCATGCTCAGCTTTTGCTGCGGATTTCCTTTAATACCTGGCTGAGAACAGCGCTGAGCTGGCCCGGATCGCTGCCTTCCAGTTTACGCTGCTGTTCGATCAGCCCGGCGATGCGGGAACAGGTTTTGCCGAGCGTATCTAGCAGCTTTAATTGTTCGTTCAGCGGAAGCGCTTCGTCCGCGGCGGCGTAAACCGTGTTCATCTGCTCACCCAGCATTTCGATCAATGTTTCAATGTCGTATGTTTTTTTCACGCGAGGCATTTTCCGGTGGATCCTTTCTTTTTTATAGAATATATTTTCTATAAAAAAAGATACCAAAATCCAGAATAGATTGCAACTCCCAATTTGGGTAGGATATCCAGGATCGGCACCGCTGAAAAAGCACATTGTGGTTCTTCTTTTGGTCGAAAGTGTCTCCTGAATTTGATTCGGGTGTCAAAAGCTGAATTGCTGAAAGAGACCGCCGCCGGTTCCGGAATCCGGAAATTTTTCTTCATTATGAAATTTATTTTCACAAAAAGGTGAAAAACAGCATACGATAAATATGATTTTTGTCTTGATTTGCTATTATTATCACAAAAAAGAAATTTTATTTCATGATTTTCGTTGACATCCTGAATCCGCAGTGATAAGATTTCCGGTAACTTCTATGTTCTACAGGAAAGG
>CALAEB010000162.1 GCA_937890875.1 uncultured Anaerolineaceae bacterium
AATATGGGGCGAATTCTTTGTTGTTGCGCTCTGCGCAACAACAAAAGAACAACAAAGTTTGACTCCTTATTCGAAGAGAATATTCAAATTTCGAATTGCTGTAAATACCAGCAAAACAGAACTGAAATCTGCGTTGCTGATATGGGACGGCCTGAATCGTTGTTAATTCTAACGGCAAACTGTGCAAAGCGAAAAACAGGATATTAATCACTGATTTTAAGTTGTTAGACAGGAGCCAAATACATTGCTTTTTCCAAATTGTGATGATAAACTGAAAAATGTCAAGAGCTTAAAATCAAAGATTTTCCTGAATGAAAAGACGACTCAATATTCCCGAAACTATGGATACGCCGGCTGAAAAACCTTTCGATTTTAAGTGCGAGAGAGAGAAGGAGAGAAGATAAAATGAGCGATCGAATGACATGTATGCCCTTTTCGCAGCTGCTGAATTGGGTTTTGGATGAATATCGTACCCAGCGGACGGTATTTGGTGTCCATCACCCGTATGCAGCCAAAGATGGTCAATTTTTGGAGTTGTTCGGAAGGAAACTGGAAACGCCGGTCGGCCCGGCTGCGGGTCCCCATACACAGCTGGCACAGAACATCATCGCGGCCTATTTTTCAGGCAGCCGGTTTTTTGAGGTCAAAACCGTTCAGATTATCGACGGCGAAGATCTGCCCGTTTCCAAACCCTGTATCAAGGCGGATGATGAAGGATATAACGTCGAATGGTCGACGGAATTATATGTCTCGCAGGCTCAGGATGAATATATCAAAGCCTGGGTGATTCTGCATCTGATCGCGAAGGAATTCGGCCTCGGCGCACAGGACGGTTTTCAGTTTAATATGAGCGTGGGTTATGATTTGGCCGGAATTAAATCCGAAAAAATCAACACCTTTGTCGATTCCTTGACCGAGGCGAAAGAAACCGAGAGTTTCAAAAACGCGATCGCGACCGCAAAAGCGGCCATCGGGAAATTTCAAAAAGTTACGCTTGCCGATATCGAAGCTATTCCTTCCACGATCTGCAATTCGGCGACGATCTCGACACTCCACGGCTGTCCGCCGCAGGAAATTGAGAGCATTGCCAACTACCTGATTACCGAAAAACATTTGAACACCTTCGTCAAATGCAACCCGACGCTGCTGGGATATGCGTTCGCGCGGAAAACGATGGACGCCATGGGCTATGATTATCTGGTGTTCGGCGAGTTCCATTTTGATGACGATCTGCAGTATAAAGACGCGGTGCCGATGTTCGAACGGCTGATCGCGCTGGCGGAGAGCCAGGGATTGTCTTTCGGCGTGAAATTGACCAATACTTTTCCGGTGGACATTAAACGGAATGAACTGCCGGGGAATGAAATGTATATGTCCGGGAAAGCTTTATTCCCGCTTACCATTTCTCTGGCGGCGAGGCTCAAAGGAATTTAACGGCCACCTGCGCATCTCTTATTCCGGAGGCGCGGATTTCTTCAACATTGAGAAAATCGTGGCAGCCGGAATCTGGCCGGTCACCGTCGCCACGACAGTTTTGAAACCGGGCGGGTACCAGCGGATTCTGCAGCTGGTGAACGCTTTGGAAGCGCAGGGGTATCGCCCCTTTCAAAGCGTGGATGTCGACGCCGTCGTGAAGATGGCCGAAGAAGTAACCGCCAATCCGCATTATACCAAGTCGGTCAAACTGCCGCCTTCGCGGAAGATGACCCGGAAAGTGCCGCTGTTGGATTGTTACGTTGCTCCCTGTGAGGACGGATGCCCGATCCGGCAGGACGTTTCAACCTACATGAAATTGGTGAGCGACGGGGATTATATCGGCGCGCTGAAAGTGATCACTGATAAAAACCCGCTTCCGTTTATTACCGGCACGGTTTGTGCGCATAACTGTATGACCAAATGTACCCGGAACTACTATGAGTCGCCGGTCCATATCCGGAATGTCAAACTGGAAGCCGCGGAGCACGCTTATCAGGATATCCTGAAGGAGCTGGC
>CALAEB010000163.1 GCA_937890875.1 uncultured Anaerolineaceae bacterium
GGTTGCCCTTAAATCTTGATGAGGCAGAAGAGACCGAAGCAATCGGGATTTCGCGTCTGTTAGCCGATTACGAAGAGGACATCTCGCTCGTGCCGGCAAACAACGAGCGGATGAACCGGAGGGAAAATGAATAACAGGCGGGACTTAATTAAAAGTTACAACGCTTCCTTAATTCAACACGGGAAGCTTAATAATCGGGTTCACCTGATTAAGATGGCAGAAGCAGATTATCCGGCGATCATCGGCGTCTTGGATAAGCTAGCGGAGAAATATCAATATACCAAGATCTTTGCCAAGGTTCCAGTGGGATTTAAAGCTGGTTTTTTAGGAAGAGGATATAATGAAGAAGCCTTGATCCCTGCTTTTTATCGAGGGCAGGAGGGGGCTTCTTTTTTAGGAAAATATTTTAGCCCTTCAAGAGCCAAGGAGCAGCATGGGGAGACGCTCAAGGCAGTCCTGCAGGTTGCCTGTCAAAAAGCGGCCGAGAACCTGCAAAGGATGCCGGTTCTACCAGAAGGTTTCAGCGCTGCGGTGGCAAAACAGGATGACGCAGCGGAAATGGCTCAACTGTACGGCAGAGTCTTTGCCACCTACCCTTTCCCGATTAATGAGCCCCAATATATTCTCACCACCATGGAGCAAAACTCGCTCTACTTTTGGATCCGACATCAGGGAAAGCTGGTGGCGCTGGCTTCCGCGGAAATGGATCCCGCGGCGCAAAACGTGGAGATGACCGATTTTGCCACCTTGCCCCAGTATACCGGGCAGGGCTTAGCTGGTTTTCTTCTCCATAAGATGGAGTGTGAAATGCAGGAGCGGGGTTTAAAAACAGCCTACACCATCGCCCGGGCTTATTCATACGGGATGAACGTTACCTTTGCCAAAAGAGGTTATCATTACGCTGGTACCTTGGTTAATAACACCAATATCGGCGGCCAAATTGAGAGCATGCATGTCTGGTACCGCTCTCTGACTACAGAATAGCACAAAACTGTTTATGTCAAGGAGCCCCAAAGCTCATCCCTAGCGGATGTTTTCCCGGGAAAGACGCCATAACGGCGGGAAAGTTTCCTCGCATAAGACCGCGACCCGCGAAATATCAGCCGGCAGGAATGGCCGGACAGTATATGATTCGGCAAGTTTTTGAATAGTCAGGCTGTCCTGGCAGTGCGCCTCAAGAAACAATATCTCTTCGAACAGCTGAAACCCGGAATTCCGGATGAGATATTCAAAGGTATTGTTCATCGGTATTGCGGCGACCAATGATTTTTTTAGATTTAATGCGTCATCCGCTGCCGAGAATAATTTGAGCCAGTCGGAGAGGAGGTTTCTGTCCGATGACTGGGTTGAATAGAAAAACTGGATCCAAAAGACATCGGCAGCTTTTTTCGATATCGACAGAAGTGATTCATACCGCTGTCCATTTTTCACTGCATAACAAAAATTATTCGCTGAAAACAGATCTTTTGTTTCCGACCAGTCTAAATGCTCATGTATGCAATATGGCTGAAGCAGCAATTCTTCAACTCTATTTTGTTCCTGTGCTGAAACTGCCGAAACTGTTCCTGGCATGAAAGGTTTATTGGGTGAATCGGGCCACCAGGTCGTCTAAATCTTCGTCTGAATAATAACGGATGTGAATCGTTCCGCCGTTTTTACCCGGATGCAGTGAAACGCGTGTGCCAAAGGACTGCATTAATTGATTCTCGATGGATTTGAGCTCCGGCGCGACCGATTTCGGTTCCAGTTTGGGTTCCGTTTTTTCACCGGAGAACTTGCGGACGATTTCTTCCGTTTGGCGGACGTTCAAATTCTGATGGATGATCGTCTGCAGAACCGCGCTTTGAGCCTGTTCCGTCGGCAGCGCAAGCAGTGCGCGGGCATGTCCTTCCGTAATTATGCTGTTTGCAAGCGCATTGCGAACATTTTCTGATAGCTTCAGCAGCCGGAGGGTGTTGGTCACAGAGGTACGGTTTTTCCCGACCCTTTGCGCAATTTCTTCATGGGTCAGGTTGAAGTTCTCTTCCAGGTTCTTGTATGCTTCCGCGGTCTCCAGCGGGGAGAGATCGGCGCGCTGAACATTTTCGATTAATGCCAGTTCAAGCATTTCGCGGTCTGTCGCCTGGCGGATAATTACCGGAACCATGCTGAGTCCGGCCAGCTGCGCCGCTCTGAGCCTTCGCTCACCGGCAATCAGAATATACGAATCAGGGCCGGTTTTCGTGACGATTAAAGGCTGAATGATGCCATGTTCACGGATCGAATCCGACAGGTCCTGCAATTCTTCCGGTTTGAAATCGGTCCGCGGCTGGTGCGGATTGGATTGGATCGCTTTAACAGGAACCATCATTGAGGCCTCCTGAGAATCAGAAGGCGCTGTCGATGGCAATAAAGCTTCCAATCCACGGCCTAAGCCGGCTCTCCTTTGCGTACTCATCTATTGTTCCTCCTGCGATCAAGTTTACGTCTGTTTTTCATCCTGCCGCAAAATCTCCTTTGCTAAAGCGTCATAAGCTTTGCTGGCATTGCTGTCTTTTGAATAAAAATTAATGGGCTGTCCGTAAGAAGGCGCTTCGGCAAGCCGGATACTTCTGGGAATGATGCTTTCAAATACTTTGTCGGGGAAAAACCGGCGAACCTCGTTTACGACGTCCATCGCCAGACGGGTCCGCCCGTCATACATTGTCAGTACAACGCCGCGCACGTCAACAGACGGGAATGATTTTTTGACCTGAAAAATCGTTGAGGTCAATTGCCCCAACCCTTCGAGCGCCAGATATTCGCATTGGACCGGTATGATGACGCCGTCTTTCGCTGCAACCAACGCGTTGATTGTCAGCAAACTGAGCGACGGCGGACAATCAATCAGGATGTAATCGTAAGCGGCAGATATTTTGCTGAGCGCAATGGCCAGCAAGCTCTCCCGTTTATCGAAATCGATCAGTTCGATTTCTGCGCCGGAAAGAGCGGGCGAAGACTGCAAAATGGAAAGATTAAATTCATCATTATGGATAATGTTCGGATTGATGGGAGCCGCTCCGATGATGACTTCATAAGTCCCGTTTTTTACTTCATTTTTATTTAATCCGATTGATGACGTCGCGTTTGCCTGCGGATCCATATCGATGACAAGAATGCTCTGCCCGTGAACCGCCAGTGCTGCGCCTAAATTTATCGCGGTGGTTGTTTTTCCTACGCCACCCTTTTGGTTAATCATCGTATAAATTTTCACAGTGGGCTTTATCCTTTTTTAATCAAAACGACTCGCTATGTCTGATTTTTTTCCGATTTGTACGCTTTTTGCTGAGGACTACCGCAATAAGGACATAAATTCCATTGGAGTTCAAGTGCCTTTCCACAAGAAACACAGATTTTTTTTATTCGTGTGTGACAGGCGGGGCATGCGACCCAGTCCGCTTCAATTGTCCGGCCGCAGCCGGGACATTTTAAACGCATCCCGATATCCTGAAGCAATGCTTCCTCTTCCAGGGCAGCCTGATATTTCTGTTCAATTGTCTTTGCCGGTCTGACAATAAAGTAT
>CALAEB010000164.1 GCA_937890875.1 uncultured Anaerolineaceae bacterium
AGTCATAATGGCACTGGAAACACGGAAAGTGGCATTCACCAAAATCGGTGAAAGCGTATTGGGAAGTATATGAGCAAACAATATTCTCGGCGTTTTCAGTCCGATTACCTTCGCTGACTTAATATAATTTTCTTCTTTAATGGATAAAACTCTTCCCCGCACCAGGCGCGCCACAGCGGGCCAACCCAGGAAACCTAAAATAATGATAATATTCCAGATTCCCGGCTTGAAAACACTGACCATCACCAAAATAAGCATCATCGGCGGAAAAATCATTATCACATCCGCCGCCCGCATAATCAACAGATCCCATTTTCCGCCAAAATAACCGGAAACCAAACCCAAAACAGTCCCTATGACAGTTCCGAAAAACATCGTTCCAAAACCGACGATAAGGGATACACGCGTAGCATAGATTAAACGGCTGAACAGGTCACGAGAAACTTTATCCGTTCCAAGGATATGATCCCCAGAAGGGGGAGCACGGAATACCCCAGTCAATCCATTCGGATCATAAGGCGCAATAACTGGCGCCAGAATTGCCAAAAAAAACATGATCAATAAAACAATCAATCCGGCAACCGCCATCTTATGCCGAAAAAACCTCCGAATAAAGGTATCCTGCAAGTCAATCCCATCATCGGGATTGTACATCGCTTCCGTTTTTACTGTTTCTTCTTCCGCTGGAGACAAGAAATCATTCTTTTCCATGATCGTTTGTCAACCCATCTTTAATTCAGTTTTATTCTTGGATCGATCAAAACATAAACCAGATCCGTCAAAAAGTTGACAACCAGAACAATTATTCCGGTAATCAAATTAATTGCCATAACAGTTGCGTAATCGCGCCCCTGGATCGCTTCATAAGTCAGCAAACCTAAGCCGGGCCAGGAGAAGATTTGTTCGATCACGACTGAACCGCCGATCAATCCCGATACCTGTATTCCGATAATAGTTACGATCGGATTCAGCGCATTGCGCAGTCCATGTTTGCATACTACCCAGAATTCCTTTAATCCTTTGGCATATGCAGTCCGCAGATAATCCTGGCTCAAGACTTCAATCATAGCGGACCGTACATACCGAACCAACGATCCTGCGACATTTACTGCCAGCACGGTGACCGGAATTATCATATGACGAAAAAGGTCCCAGAAGTTTTTATCATTACTCAGCGAATACATTCCATTACTGGGAAACCACTTCATTTTGAGACAAAAAAAATAGATTAAGCCCATGGCTAAAAAGAAATTAGGGACGGATATGCTGATTAATGCGACAGAAGTTGTGGCATAATCAAGCGCTGAATTTTGTTTCACCGCACTGATGATCCCCAATGGAATAGAAATCAGAATCCCTATCAGCAGAGATATCCCGGTCAGCAGAAGGGTCGGCCCGATTCGTTCTCCGATCATTTTTGCTACCGGCTGACCATATTTTGTGACAGAATAGCCCAGATCTCCCTGCAATATATTCCCCAGCCATTTAATATATTGGACCGGCAGTGGCGCATTCAGACCAAGTGCAATTTTTTTTGCCTCAATCGTCTCCGCCGGCATATTGGGATCAATCAGATAATCCAGCGGGCTGCCGGGCGCCAGATGGATAACCGAAAAGCTGATCAGTGTGATTCCAAACAACACAAGCAGATATATTACGCTCCGCTTCATAAAATATTGTGTCATAAAGTGTGCCCTTCCGCATTGAGTTGTTTTTCCAGAGATGGTTCAAACCGGAAACAAGCCGCCAGGTGCTCAGCGCCAAACAGTTCCGGGGCTGATTCCCGGCACTTATCTTTAACAAAACGGCAGCGATTTTGAAACCGGCATCCGCTTTCCGGCTGAACTGATTCCTCCACAGAATCTTCCAGGATGTACCGCTTTTTGTGTCGCTGGTGAGGATCTGGTACCGGCTGGGCATCCAGAAGCGCCTGTGTATATGGATGGAGCGGATTCTCAAATACGGCGTCAGCCGGACCAATTTCAACAACGCTTCCCAGATACATCACGACGATCCTGCGACTGACATAACGAACCGCTTCCAGCCCATGTGCAATAAAAAGGTAAGTCAGGTTCATACTTTCCTGCAGATCCTTAAGCAAGTTAAGAATCTGCGCCTGTATCGAAACATCCAGCGCAGAGACCGGTTCGTCACAAATGATCAGCTTCGGCCTTAACGCCAATGCGCGGGCAATTCCAATCCGCTGTCTTTGACCGCCTGAAAACTCGTTCGGATAACGGTCTTTACAATTTTTCGGAAGGCCAACACTGTCCAACAGGCGATCTATTTCTTTTTCGATCTCAGTTTTAGGCAAAATGTGATGCACCAACAAAGGTTCCGCCAAAATTTCCCGGATTCTGTGATATGGATTTAAAAAAGAATATGGATCCTGGAAGATCATCTGTATTTTAGGGCGGATATCAAAGAGCTCCCTGGAACTGCAGGAAGTAATTTCTGTTCCGTCAAAAATGATGCGGCCTGAACGAGCTTTTTCCAGCCCAATAATTGTTCTGCCCAAGGTGGATTTTCCGCAGCCTGACTCCCCTACGACACCCAGCGTTTCGCTCGGAAATATGTCAAAATCCACCCCATCCACAGCCTTTAAATATCCTTTTGTTTTTCCTAAAAAGCTTCGTTTCAGAGGGTAATAAGTTTTCAGCTGTTCAACTTTAAGCAACGGCTCTTCTTCGGTAAATTTATTTTTTATCATCCCCATCGCTTTCATTCTGAAACCAAATTTTTCCAGCAGCGGACCTTATGCGTTGGGGATGCTTTCGACAAAAGCGGGCCTTCTCTTGAGCAACGCTCGCTGCTATACCGGCAGCGTTCATAAAACCGGCAACCAATGTTACTTCGATAGAGAGACGGCACAGTACCAGGAATTGATTCCAAACGGGCATTTTTTGCCCGAAGTCCTGGGATTGAATTGATAAGTCCTCGCGTATAAGGATGATAAGGCCGATCAAAGATATCAAATACAGTTCCCTCTTCAACCGCCAAACCGGCATAAACTACCATCACCCGGTCAACCATTTCCGCGACGATACCCAGATCATGCGTGATCAAAATCAGAGCCATTCCCAATTC
>CALAEB010000165.1 GCA_937890875.1 uncultured Anaerolineaceae bacterium
TTTCCCAACCGCCTCTGAAACCGCCTGATATCCCGCCCAAGCCATCGAGAAACTGATCACCATCCCGACCAAAGGTTCAAACCGGCGGTGCCCCTGCGGATGGGAAATATCGGGCGGACGCAACGCGATCAAAAGGCCGATCACCAGCATCACCGAATAGAGCAGATCGGAAACCGAGTTATAGGCATCGGCCGTCAATGCCGCACTGCCGGAAAGGCTGGCGGCCAATGACTTGCCAACCGCCAGAATCCCGTTTCCCGCAAGCGTAATAATCAGCGCCCGGTGAATTTCGCGGTTATTGTTTCCCTGGCTCGAATAATCGGCATAATATTTCATCGTATCTCAATTAAACCAGATTACACATGGTCCGAAAAGCTGAAAAAGCCTGCGGCAGATCAGCGCACACGATACCGACAGCCCGGCCCGACCGGCGTTCGGACGCGGGGATCCTGGCCGCGGATTCCGCCATGTCCGGACTGATGAATTCGACTTCGATATCAACCGGCGAAGAAATCTTCAGCGGCCTGGGCGCAGACCCATGCAAAAAATTCTCAACCGCCTTTTTGGCGGATTCTTCCAGCAGCTGCCGTGTCCGGTCCGGCGTCAGGCAATAGCCGGAAAAATAACCGGTTGCCTGTTTAACCACAGCGGTTTCGATCTCCGGCAGAAGCGCGGCCGCCTCTTCCGCAATCGTCTGGTCACCGCTTACAAAAAGCACCGGCGCGGAAAAATACCCGGCAATCAATGTGTTCAGGCCAAACTCGCCATGAGACTGGCCGTTAATTTTCAGGTCAAGCACCTCCTTGGACCAGGTATGAGCCAGAATCGCGTTCCCGCTGCCCGCTTTGGCGTGATAGCCCACAAACAGAACTGCGTCAATGCGGTTGTCGATTCCGTTCATCATACTCCAAGGGGAGGATGTTCCGGCATTATAGACCGCGCGCGCATCTAACGCTTCAATTAACAGATTTTGTCCGCGGTGATGCCCGTCCGCCACAAAAACCTCGTCAGCCCTCGGATCACAGCGTTTACATCCTTCGTCATCCGTTTCCGGAAACGCTGATACTCCGCATGATCCGGTTCACAATGCTCCCAACGGGTAACGCCGGTAATTCCTTCCATATCACAAGCAATTAATAACCTCATTTTTTATCCCTCAAACGGTTCGCAGATATTTGAGCCGGCCGTTCGAACTTTGAACCCGGTTGATCCACCTCGTTCATATTTCAAAAGCCCGGACACCGGACGCACAGAAAATTACTTTGATAAAAATGACAAACTTGTTCCCCACCGCTTTCACTCTCACTGAAATGGCGGGGAACAAACGGATAATGTGAATCCAATTGGTCTGTATTCGAAAGCATTTTCCCGGAAAACGGGAAAATGCTTTCGAATACAGACCAATTATACACTTTCATAAATGCTTGTCTTTACGGCCCGACAATTCGAAACTTGGCCCGGGTGCCCGAAGTACCGAAGCGCATCATTGTATAAAACGTATCTTTCGAGCAATCTGACTTTTGGCACCCCAATCAAATCGGTATATCGGTATAAGCGGATTATTTTTATAAACTTATCGTCCGGCTCAGCCGGGCGATAAGTTTATAAAAATTCCTGGTTGTCCTTTTATTCAAAAGGGATTTTTTATAATTCAAAGCACCGCTTTACTGCGGAGGTCCGCCGGCTGGCATACCGCCTCCGCCTCCGCCCATCATCCCGGGAAAGCCAAACCCTTCGTCCTCTTCTTCACCGTAAACATCCAGTTCAATCTCATCGCCTTCTTTCAACTCATCCGAAAATATCTGAACGTTTGCACCGGTAATCAGGCCGATGGTGACTTCTTTCTGTTCAAAGCTTCCATCCTGCTGTTTCAGGTTGACAAAGTATTTTTCACCATCCAGAAGGACCGATGTCTGCGGGACGTAGATAGCATCCGAAACATCTGCGACTTCCATCTTGATATCGGCAGTCATCCCGGATTTCACCTGTTCATCCGCATCCGTAATTGCCACTGCCACATCAAAAGTCACAGACCATCCGGAAGTTGCTCCGGTGTCGGCAATATTCGTGACGACGCCGTTATACGTTTTATCCGGAATCGCGGTAAAAACAATCTGAACCGGCTGGCCGAGGGTAATATCATTAATATAAAGTTCCGAAACACTGAAATCGATATAGAAAGTTGCAGTGTCGTCAATCCTGGCGGCAAAGATATTCCGCTGGGCAGTCGAAGAGTCATAGGAGACAACATCATTCGTTTTCGCATCGATTTTGGTAACCGTTCCGGCAAAGGGCGCGATAATTTTTGACGAATCGATCTTCTTTTGCGCCGCGTCAATCGCCGCCTGAGCGACATTCAATTTCGCTTCCGTCGGACCGTCAAGCAATTTCTGATATTTATACTGTTTTTCTTCCAGCGTCGCTTTGGCCAGCAGCAGTGTCGCCTGACGTGTCTGCCGCTCCAGTTCGTCAACCTGTCCCAAATACCAGGTATATTGCGCCAGCGCGTTGTCCCGTACAGACCGGTAACCGCCGACATCTCCCAACCTTTTGATCCGGGTCGCATCGTCAGCATCGTAATCCCGCGTCGTTTCAAATTTTGCGACAGCGGATTCGTAATCGTTCTGCGCCTCTAAATAAGCTTCATAAGCCAAATCAATATTCAGATCCGTCGCCCGTGAAAGATCCATGCTGTCCAACGAAGTCTGCGCATCTTCAACCGCCTGCTGGGCGGTAACCAACGCGGATAAAGCTTCGGACAAAGCGGAAGCATTGTTCAGCAGTTCTTCCATTTCGTCCTGAGCATCCTGCAAGTCCAATTCGGCATTGATGACATCCTGGTCCAGCGTATCCGGATCCAATATCGTCAGAACATCCCCCTTTGCGACAGTATCGCCGATCGCGACAGATACTTCGCTGATCGTTCCGCTCGTCTGCCAATACAAATCAACGGATTGATTGGACCGTACAGTACCAGTTATATCTTCCAAGGTCAGAGAAAGTTCGCCCTTCTTGATTTTGGTGGTTACCGTCGCCATCGTCTCGGCAAGTGCTTCCGATGCCGCCGTTTTCTGATTCTCATACACGGTATAAATGATCGCAGCGGCTATCATCAGAACGAGGACCAGGATTAACAAGGCAATAATGCAACCCGGTTTTCGATTTCTTTTTTGTTTCTCAATTTTATGATCCATATATTTGCACCTTTCGGTTCAAGAATTCCATCGTTTTTCTTATTGATCCGGGCGGCAAAAGTCAAATATCGAAAAGGCAGCTGTGATTGTTTTTCCCACTTTGCGCAAAAAACAGAACCACGGATTTACCTTTTTTTCAGGTATTCATGCCTTTTGCCGCCCGAACCTTATTTGGAGGTAAGCGTCAACGCAGGCGTAGGCGTGGACTGTGCCGTGCTGTCAGGGCCACCGTTATTTTGCTGCGGCGGCATTCCGGTTCCGGAGAATCCGCCGAAAGACGGATCAAATTCACGGCCGGGGCCGGGCGTTCCGCTACCGATGCCTTGTTCTGCCGGACTGTCAGCAGGCAGACCCGGTTCAGCGGATGACGACTGAATCTGCGTGTCAGCCGCCGCGTCCTGTGGCCGGGGACCTGCCTCGGATTGAGCGGAAGCCTCTGCCGGCCCCGTGCCCTGCGAACCAGCCGGGACACCCGGTGTTTCACTGCCGGAAATTTCGACCCCCTCGCCCGCTCCGGGCATGCCGGGCATTCCTTCACCCGGGTATGAAGATTCAGGCTGAATCCCAAGCTCGGTATAGACCTGACTGTCAATAGACGGAACGACAACCGAATCGCCTTCGGCAACTCCGGACGTGATCTCAGCGATCAAATCCGTTGTCAGCCCGACTCCGACTTCTGTTTGCCGGCTCCCGCTGTCAGACAGAATCGTCACCGTATTCTTTCCATTGACAGTGCTGATCGCGTTGAGCGGGATCAACACAACATCTTCCTTTTCCTCCAGAATAATTTCCGCCTCAGCGGTCATCCCGGCCTTTACAAATTCATCCGCATCGGTGATCTCAATCAGCGTCTCAAAGGTAACCCTGGAACTACTCCCTTCCCCAAGATCGGAAATTTTGCTGATAACGCCGGAATAAGTCTTGTCGGTCACTGCGTCAAGCGAAACGACCACACGTTGACCGGTAAAAACCTTGTGAATATCAATCTCGGAAATATCGACCGGAATAAAAATCCTGCTCATATCATCAATCTGAAAAGCCGCCGTACCCGAAGATACATAATGAC
>CALAEB010000166.1 GCA_937890875.1 uncultured Anaerolineaceae bacterium
TCTCCGAAAAGTCAAGCTGAATCAGGTTAAAATAATCCAGCAGAAACAGCGAACAGACCGAAAATGCCGCCAGAATCATCAAAAAAGAAACCGCCCGGGGCGAAAAAGCGCGCCGGAAAAGAAAACCGAGAATGGATGCGGCAATTCCAATAACGGAGTAAGTCAACCCGGCCTGAATTGCGCCGGAAAGCGGAAGGCCGTTCTGCAGCCCGAACAGATAGCCGGCGATTCCAAAAGGAAGCAGAATCCCAAACATCGCCCCGTTGGATAACGCCAGCGGAAGCTGATCTGATTTTCCGCTGATAAAAATCGAAGTCAGAAAAGCACAGATAACGACTGTTATCATCGGCAGTCCCTGCACCGATGAAAAATATTGAATCGTCTCAGCGCTTAACTGGTTATGAAGCCTTCCGATGCCGCCCACACTGAACGCGCACATGACAAAAAGCCCGCCCGCGAGAAGAAATTTCAGGAATGATTTGAAGAAAAAAGAAAAGGAGCCTGAGGTACAGGAAAGCGCCATTCCCCAAAATGGCCCCATGAAAGGCAGCAGCGCCAGTGTCAGCACAACCAGAGCTTTTGAATCCAGCAGCAGCGCAACGCCAAAAACAAACCCGGCAATAATGGCAAAAAGATAAAAGCTCAGGGAAGGAATCAGCCGATGGGATAAATCGTTCAGATGTTTTTTCCTGTTATCATCAGGATTCGGAAAGATTCCCCTTTTCCGATATCGCGCCCTTGCGCGGTTGTCGTTTTCTGTTTCGTTCACGTTACCTCTGCGTTCGTTATCCTGTGTACGGATCGGCCCGAAATTCAGTCAGCCCGGCCATAAACCAATGGCTCAGCCGGACCAAAACCGGATTCAGCCGCCATGCGAATTCATAACGCTCCCGCTGAAATCCGAGCTTCCGTTCATAATCCGGATTGCCGCAGCATTTCGAAATGTGGAGAGGGTTAGAGGGTTCTCTGCTGTTATTTTGATTTTCCTCTTTATTCGAAAAGATCGTCCAAATTTCGAATTGCTGGAACTACCGGTGACGATTCGCTATTTTTCATTCTTTTTATTATAATACACTACGATAGGCAAATTTTCGATCATCAGCAATTCGGAATTTAGACAGGCCTTTCGCATAAAACGGTGACCATCGGTTGGCAAGAGAAAAAATCACCGCGCGCAGGGATAACGCCAACAACCTGCCCTGTTTTTCCCAAATCGACTACGGAAACCGGAACATTTCTATCCAGATCTTTATAAACAGAAACGGAGCGGCACCAGACATTTATGCAAAAATCATCCCAACAGGCAAACCTTTTTTTACTCCTGATCTCATTATTTCTGTTGATCCTGTCGGGATGTAATATTCCGCAAGCCCCGGTTGCAGAACCGACGACCCCGCCGGAAGAATTATCAATGGCGGAGACCGAAGCCGCGGAGCCAACTCCAACCGCGACGCCGGAACCCGATCTGAGAAAAGTGATCCTGATTTCCGGGCCTGAAACGGACCCGATCCTTCTGAACGCACTACGGGAAGGCTTCCATGCCATTCCGGAAAATCAGCTGAAGCTGGTCGAAGCGGAAACGGTCTCGGAAACATTGCTTGATTCGGAAACCGATTATGTGATTCTCCCGCAAACACCGGCGGATTTAGGCGATTATTCCCAGAAATTCCCTGAAATCCAGTTTATTACGATCAGCCAAACCGCACAGGCATTCAGCAACGTCTGGACGATCCGTTATGACCCCGGATTTGAGCCCTTCCTTAGCGGTTATGCAATGGCGGTCACCACATATGACTGGCGAAGCGCGGGACTGATCCCCAACGATATCGAACATCGGGAAGAAACTTTCCTGAACGGCGCGCAATACTTTTGCGGACGTTGTTTGTCTTCCGTTGCCCCTTACATTACTTTCCCATTAATCGTGTCGCTGCCTTCCAGCGCCAGTCCGGAAGCGTGGGAAAGCGGAATCGATCAGATTCAATCCAATTACATATATTCCTACTATATCTCCCCGGAGGCCGCCAGCGAAGCGCTTTTTGAAAAATTCAAAGGAATGGATGCTACGCTGATTGGAGCAAACGACCAGCCGGAAGGATTAGACGGCAAATG
>CALAEB010000167.1 GCA_937890875.1 uncultured Anaerolineaceae bacterium
TGAAATACCGGTTCCTCGACCTGCGGCGGGCCCGGATGCAGCGGAACCTTGAACTGCGTCATAAAGTGATCAAATATATGCGCGATTACCTTGACGAACACGGTTTTCTTGAGATCGAAACACCGATCCTCTTTAAGACCACCCCGGAAGGCGCGCGGGATTATCTTGTCCCCTCACGGATCTATCCCGGACAGTTTTACGCCTTGCCGCAGAGCCCCCAGCAATTAAAACAATTGCTGCAGGTCGCCGGTGTGGAACGCTACTTTCAGATTGCCCGCTGTTTTCGGGATGAGGATCAGCGCGGTGACCGCCAGCCTGAATTTACCCAGCTGGATATGGAAATGTCCTTCGTGGAACGGGATGATATTCTTGACCTGGTGGAAGATATGTTTACAAAGTTATGCGCCAGGATTGTCCCGGAAAAAGAAATCGTATTTACACCTTGGCCAAAGCTGACTTATCAGGAGACGATGGACCGGTTTGGAAAAGATGCGCCGGATATGCGATTCGGCATGGAGTTGGTGGACATTACCGATCTGGCAAAAGACAGCGGTTTTTCCGTCTTCGAAAATGCGGTCAGTTCTGGCGGAAATGTCCGCGGAATTAACGCAAAAACTTTGGGCGGTTATACCCGGAAACAATTGGATGAACTGACGGAACAGGTAAAACTTTGGGGAGCAAAAGGGTTGGCTTATGTCAAAATCAGCCCGGACGGAGAAGTGTCTTCCCCGTTCAAAAAATTCCTTTCCGACGAGAAATGGGCGGCGTTATTAAAATGCATGGATGCGGAAAACGGTGACCTGCTGCTTTTTGTGGCGGATCAAAAGGCTGTTGTCTATGACAGCCTGGCCCGGCTGCGTGTCCTGTTGGGGGACAGATTAGGACTGCGGGATCCCAATAAACTGGCTTTCTGCTGGATTGTGGATTTTCCCTTGTTTGAATGGTCTGAAGATGAAAAAAGATGGGATGCCACCCATCACCCGTTTACCCGCCCGGTCAAAGCCGATTTTGACCAATATGACATGGTTTTGAATAATTACGAGCTGGCGTCGGGTTCATTGAGAATTCATGAACGCGCGCTGCAGGAGAAAATATTCGGCCTGATTGGGCTTTCTCCGGAAGTTGCCCGCGAACGATTCCATCAGATGATGGATGCTTTTGAGTATGGCGCTCCTCCGCATGGCGGGATCGCGCCCGGCGTGGACCGCTTTATCATGCTGCTGGCAAACGAACCGAACATCCGTGAGGTGATTGCCTTCCCGAAGAGTAACGCCGCCCGGGATGTGATGAGTGATGCGCCCTCTGAAACGATGC
>CALAEB010000168.1 GCA_937890875.1 uncultured Anaerolineaceae bacterium
GGTCCGGCAGATTCAGAAATCTGAATTTTTCCTCCGCCAGGTGAATCATCTGCTCTTTGGACAGTTCTGGCCGATGTTCACGCAGAATGTCGATCACGAAATTCCGGATCCGCAGTGTGGGGTTCAGCGCATTCATGGCTGACTGTGGAATATAGGCGATTTTGCTCCCCAGAAAGTCCGTACGCAATTTTTCATACAGCAGTTTCATGATATCCACCCCGTTGATCTCGATCGTCCCCTCGCCGAAATTCAGCGGCGGAAAATAGAAACCCATCAGGCTGAGCGCCAGGGTGGATTTGCCGCAGCCGGACTCGCCGGCAATTCCGAGTACGCGCCCTTCTTCCAGTTCAAGACTGATCCCGTCCACTGCGCAAACCTGTTCTTTCAGACGGGTTTTATAAAAAGTCTTTAATCCTTTGACAACTAAAATCTTCTTTGCCATGGCGTCAGCTCCTGATCTTCGGGTTAAATACTTCATCCATGCCACTGTTCATCATGTACAGTCCGAATGTGACGAATGTGATGCAGAGCGCCACCGGGACAAATTCCCACCAGCGTCCGGAACGGACAGCTTCATATTGCATGGCCCAGTTGATCATCCGTCCGAGTGAAATGGAGGTCGGATCTCCGAGCCCGAGGATGGCGATGGTCGCCTCCATCATGATGCCGGATGCCACCTGCAGGATAAAAGCCATGACGATATAGGAGGCGATATACGGCATGATTTCCGTGATGATAATATGGGCGGTACCGTAACCGGTGATGCGCGCCATGTTGACGTGGTCGCGATGGCGCAATGAGGTGGTCTGTGCCCGGACAGCGCGGGCCGTCCAGGGCCAGGAGGTCAGCCCGATGATCAGACCGGTGATCCAGCCGGATTTGACCTGACCTAACGCCACTGAAATCAAAATCAGGATAACCATGGACGGAATCACAATAAACGTGTTGGTCAGGGTTGTGATCACGTTATCAACAATGCCGCCTTTGAATCCGGCATATAAGCCGAGGATCAGCCCGATGATGGTTGCGATAATCCCTGCCAATACGCCGACAAAGAGCGAAAGCCGCGCCCCGTATGCCATTTCCAGGATGATGTTTCGTGAAAAGGAGTCCGTCCCTAACGGGTAGTCCCGGCTGGGCGGGCTGTCCTTCGGCACCAGCAGTGTCTTCTGAATCGCGGAGAGCGCTTTGAGCGGTTCTTCATTGCTCTCCGTGTCCAGCCGCACGCCGATCTCCTGCACCCATTTGAAGGTTTTCTCGTGATTTTCGATGAGTTCTCCGGCCGCCTCTGCCCACGCGGACGGGTCCGCCTCGAGGATCGGCTTCAATTCTTCCTGCAGCAGTTCGTCTTCTTCTGCCAGCGTCTCCAGCTCTTCCGTTTCTCCGGATTGGAGCAGTTCTGCGGCCGCTAAAACGTTGTTGTGGTGAACGGTCAGTTTTTCGAGCTCTGCTCTCGCGGCAGATTCGTCCGCCGGGATCGATTCGTCAAAACCGAGCGTGATGCGTAATTTTTCGAATTCGTTATAAAGCGGGTTGGTTTTTTTGACCTGTTTGGACCCGGAGAGCGCTTTTGTGATCCGCCCGGTTTCCAGAGCTGTGTTCACCTGGGCGAGGACGTCCTGCAGCGTTTCATCATCCGTTTGTGAAAGCGCCTCGATTTCTTCTTTTGCTGTTTCGTAATCTTCGTCGGTGAGCGCGGTCCGCAGCCGGTCCGTCTGTTTGTACAGAGGATTTTCGACACGGTCGGCTTTTGGATTTTCGCGGTTGATCAGCGGGTAAAATACAGCGTAAAGGACGACGATCATCACCAGAATGAATCCGGTAACAAAACGGGAGGAGCGGAACATGATCTTCAGGCTCATCATCAGTTATCCTCCATCTGCGCCGACCGGACCCGCGGATCAATCAGGCCGTAAATGATTTCGATGAGGAAATTGGCCACTAAGACGGTGATTGAGATCAGGAGCGTACAGCCGGAAATCAATGTGTAATCCACGTTTCGGATCGCTTTCATCATCTGTGTCCCGATGCCGGGATAACTGAAGACGATTTCCGTGATCAGCGCGCCGCTGATCATCGTCCCCAGCGAGAGTGCCAGTCCGGTAATTTGCGGCAGCACCGCATTTTTGAAAACGTATCCGGTGATTTTGCTCTCCCGGATCCCCAGCAGTTTTGCGTACAGGACATAATCCGCGTTGAGTTCATAGAGGGACATGGACCGCATCCCAATGGCCTGTCCGCCGATCATGACCAGCGTGGTGGCGAGGAACGGCAGCTGCCAGTGCCTGAATAAAGACCAATAATAAGTGAAAGACTGGCTTGGCATCAATTCCGCCGCGTAAGCTCCCTGGATCGGGAACCAGTTGGTATAAACCCCGAGGAAATATTTCATCATCAAAGCCAGAATGAACACCGGGATCGAACTCAGAAAGAGCGACAGCGGAAAAATAGTGCGGTCGAAGATGCCTTTCCGGTAGGCGGCGACCGCGCCGAGAACATTTCCGACGATCCAGCCGATCAGGATGGACGGAAGCTGAATCGCGATCGTCCAGGGAATTCCTCGCGCCAGGATGTCCAAAACCGGCCGCGGATACTGGTCAAAGGAACGTCCCCAGTCCCCCCGGAACACATTGGTTACATATTGGAAAAACTGCTGGACCATGGGTTTGTCCAGACCGAAATACGCGTAGGTCTGCTGCCTGACTTCGGCAGCTTTGCTCATATCCGTCATTCCGGTAAGCATCCCGGATAATAACAAATCAACCGGGTTCCCCGGGATCAGGCGGGGCAAAATAAAATTTAACAACAGTGCAATGATGAAAGTAATAAAATACCAGAACAGCTTTTGAGTAAAGTATTTCGCGAATCCTTTCATAATGGTGCCCTCCTTATTAAAGCGATGGATTACTTTTCATGTTCTAGTTTCGATAGGACTCAGGCTGAAACTCATGAAAAGCTGAATCATAAGAAGCAATGTTGGAACGATGATGCGATCCATTCATTTTTGTTTCGGAAAATTGTATTTTGGCAGTCATTCGAAATACGGAAAGATTCTCTGAACTCTCCCTTTTTGTGAAGAAAAAAGGAGAGCCGCAAGTTTTCTTTTTTTTGCTCGAAAAGGATCACCATATTTCGAATTCCTGGTATTTTTGAGAATATTTCATAAGTCTGACCTTTAAGTTCAGGGAGAATAGCCTGTAATTTGAATTGCAGACTTATCTGGGCGGGTTTGCTTTTCTGTTTTGAAGTTCCGGAAAATCGCCCCGCTTTTTGAATTATGAGACATTCTCAAAAATCCCGTTTTCAACAGACTTTTGGCATTCGAACCATATTCGATTCGAACATCAAAAGTCGAATTGCTGTGTTTTTGCGAGTAGAAGATGTCATCCCGAACCGAGCGAAGCGGAGTCGAGAGATCCTTAACCGGTAACCTGAAGCGCATTTCATGCGGAAAATTCGCTGTTTTCTAAAAGATTTTGCATAAAATTTCATTCAGTTATTGCGTTTTACAGATATCAAACGCAGTGCGTGTAAAGCCCGATTCCGATCCGCGTTGCTCGGCATGACAGGTTTTTTGTTGTATTTTCTCGCGCTTTGCGCGAGAAAATACAACAAAAAAATTACTTTTTTTCAGGCTTTTTAGTTTTTGACACCCCAATCATTTTTAAATGGCTGAAGGATACCGGGATGGTATCGATTTGAATACCATCCCGGCAGCATAAAAAAGATTATTGGGCGGGTTTCAGGTTGTAAAGATCTTTGATCGCAGCCTGATCCGTACAATCGATCGGAGGCGTGTTGGTGCCGTCGCCGTTCTTGGCGAAGCCGGTCCAGACGCCTTCATACGTGGTCTGGAAAGAGGTCGGGCGGTACATCAATGGGATGGTCGGCAGTTCACTCAGCCAGATCTTGTTGATCTCAGTATAGATTTCCACCTGTTCATCCATATCCGTTGAGGCAGCGGCCTGATCCAGCAGTTCGTCCACCCGTTCATTGGCGTAGCGGTTGAAATTGCGGAAAGCGGCTTCGCCCATCGGCGGGACATCCTTGCTGTACAGCGGCGTCCATGCCCAGCGCCACGGGTTGGCGATGGAAGGATCCGGGAACGGGCTCCACATGATAATGTCAAAGTCCCCCGAATACATCCGCGGCTGGACGACCGAAAATTCCGGGAAGTCGGTGGTGATGTTCAGCCCGATCTTTTTGGCGGATTCGCTGAGAATTTCGAGCGTCATGTTCCAGTCAGACCATCCGGCCGGGCAGGTGGCTTTCCATTCGATCTTGGAGCCGTCCGGCATTTCACGGAACCCATCACCGTCCACATCGGCATAACCGGCTTCATCCAGCAAAGCGTTGGCTGCGGCGATGTTACCGTCCAGATCGGTGGTGTCCCACATTAGGTCGAGCATTTCTTCATCGTCGTAATCCAGGTATTGTTTGAACAAATAATTGTTGAAGAGGCTGATTTCGATCGGCTCGGTGTATCCGCTCATGGCGTTGGTGCCGATCGCCTCAAAATCGAGCGAAAGGGCGATTGCCTTGCGGACCGCGAAGTCATCCAGTCCCGGGCGATGGATGTTGATGACCAGGGACGGCATGGAATATCCGAGCTGATACGGCGCTTCAGAGAAATAGGTGGTAACCAGCGAATTGCTTTCCGCGT
>CALAEB010000169.1 GCA_937890875.1 uncultured Anaerolineaceae bacterium
CAATGGTCGTTTTCTGCGGCTGTTCGCCGCTCGAACTGCGGAGCACTGTCCAGAACAAGGCAGCGGATCTGTTTATGCTGCAGACGGTGACCATGCCTGTGCTGGCTACATCCCGCCCGACCCGGACGCAGACAGCCAGCCCGACAACCGAACCATCCGAAACCGCACGCGTCACCTCCAGCGCGACAACGATCGTACTGCCGTTTGTCACACCGACGATCCCCTTCGCCGACATATCGCTTTACCCGGAATCCGGCAGTGATTTTCTGAGTGTAGCCGAAGATATCACCATTCCGGACGGCACAAGACTTTCACCGCATGAGATGTTTGTCAAAAGCTGGCGGCTGCAGAATACCGGAAATCAGATCTGGACGGATGCTTACCGGCTTGTTCTGGCTTATGCCAATCCGTTCGGCGCGCCGCAAATGACGGATGCCGTCTTTATTCAGCCCACCGATCTGATCGACTTTTCCATCAGTTCCTGGGGCCCCCGCCTGTATAACGTGCGCAAGGGAGGAACGGCCGATCTTGTCGTTCCGCTGCAGGCGCCGGAAACGCCGGGGGAATACCGGGCGGAATTTTTCCTGATCAACGAAGCAGATGAAATTGTCACACCTCGATTCTGGATCCAGTTCAGTGTCGTTTTGGAACCGGAGCAAATCGCCGCGACGGAAACGGCTGTTTTTCTGTCCAGCCAGACACCCGACCTGACGCAAACCCCAACCGTCACACCCACACCGGAACCTCCGGCTTATGACTGGACCGGCGAATGGCTGCTGCGGGACCCGTTTGATGACAGTGCCATGAACGTTACCCGTGGCTGGCTGACACAAAACGAAGTGGAAGTCAAAGGTTTTTTCTATGATCAAAAAAACGAGCCAGTATTGATCGAAGGCTTTCTTACGGATGACAGCCGGGTGCTGGAAGGAAAATTCGCCTGGCCATGGCAGAACCGGGCTGCACCTTTCGTCTGGCGAATGCTGGCCAACCGGGATCAGTTCTATTCTGTTTCGGAAGACGGAAAGCTCTCCTTCGGCAGCATGTGCGGCGGGAGGAACGGCATGCCGTTCCCGGAACATTGCGCTTTACCCAGCGGAGATTAGATGAAAACAATTAATGAACTGACCCAAATCATGACGGAATTGGTGGCGGCCAAAGGCTGGTCGGACACAAACTCCAAACGCAAACAGACCCCGCGGAATCTGGCCTGCAGCCTCTGTATCGAATCCGCCGAAGTACTTGAACATTTTCAATGGGGAGAGACGATCCGGGACAAAGAGGGTCTGGCCTCCGAACTGGCGGATGTGATGCTCTACCTGCTGCAGCTCGCCGCAGTCAGCGGAATTGACCTGGAAGATGCAGTCATGCGAAAAGTCGCGGAGAATTACCGCCGGGAATGGAAAGATTAACAGCGTTTCAAAATTCGAACATGCTTTTGGAATAAAGAGGCAAAACTTGTTGTTCTTTTGTTGTTGCACAGAGTGCAACAACAAAAAGTCCGTCCATATTTCGAAACGCTGGAAGGTTAAGCGGTCTGCTGAATTTCTGATAAGATTATTCAGAGGACCGGCGATTCGGACTCAGCATAGGTTTTCTGTGTTTCCTGTTATTCGGAAAAGATCCACATACCCGAATGACTGCAAGGACATTGTTCTCAACACGAAGGGATGCCAAAATGATCACATTACCCGGATTGATCGACATACAAACCCATATCGGCGCCGCAAAATCGGAAGCGCTGGAGGACTGGTCCAGCCTGACTGCCGCCGCGCTGGCAGGCGGTTTTACGACCGTACTCGCCATGCCGGACGCCGCGCCGATGGTTGCGGATGGAGCGACGCTAACGGAAACCTGCCAATCGGCCGCCGAAACAGCGGTTTGTGATTTCGGGCAGCTCGTCGCGGCAACAGCCGGCAATGCCCGAAACACGGCGGATTTTCAGGCCCATGCGGCCGCCATTCTGCTTCATTCCCCCGGATTGGAAGAGGATTCCGTACTGAAAAATATGCACGCGATGAACCGGGTATTCAGCACCTGGACAAGAAAAAAACCGATCTGTGTGGATGCGGATGCCCAGGAGATCGGAACCGCGCTTTTCACGGCAAAGGTCCATAACAAACCGATCCACATCTTCAACGTTTCGACTGCGGAACAAATCGAAATGATCCGTGAATCCAAACTGCTGGGAACCAAAGTCAGCTGTTCGGTCACGCCGCACCATCTTTTCCTGAGCCAGAAACATATCCAGACGCTGCCGGAAGAAGGAAAAGCTTCGTTCCCGCCTTTGGGGACGGAAGAAGACCGCCGGATACTCTGGAAAAATCTCGACCTGATCGATTGTTTCGCTTCGAACCACCGGCCTTACCGCCCATTGGACGGTTCGGAAGAGCAGCTGCCCGTCAGCGGTTATCCGGGGCTGGAAACTGCGCTGCCGCTTTACCTCCATGCGGTCCAGGGCGGATTTCTGACGCTGAAAGATCTGATCGCCCGCTGCGTCACAAACCCG
>CALAEB010000170.1 GCA_937890875.1 uncultured Anaerolineaceae bacterium
GGCCGATCCGTCCGGGCCGCAAGCCGGTTATCAGCCGGATACCATGATTGTGGATTCGGCAGCGGAACTGGCGAAATTGGCCGGGTTGCTTCAAGCGGCAAAGCTGGTCAGCTTTGATACGGAAACAACCGGTGTGGATCCGATGAATTGTCATCTGGTCGGAATTTCGCTGGCGGTGGAACCCGGTCGCGGATACTATATCCCGGTTGGGCACCTGACCGGGGAACGGCAGCTGCCGCTGGAACAGGTGCGGGAAGCGCTGATCCCGGTGCTGTCCAATCCTGATATCGGCAAAGCCGGGCATAACATCAAATTCGACGTGCTGGTTCTGAAAAAGCATGGGATGGATGTTGCGGGAATCGTTTTTGATTCGATGATTGCCGGCTGGGTGATTGAACCGATATCGAAAAATCTGGGCTTGAAACCGATGGCGGCTGCCTTGCTCGGCATTCAAATGACCACGATTGAGACACTTATCGGCAAAGGGAAAAACCAGCGCACGATGGCCGAAGTCGCGGTTCAGGAAGCGGCGCCTTACGCCGCCGCGGACGCCGAAGTCGTTCTGCAGCTCATGCCGAAATTGCAGCAGGTCCTGCGGGAGCAGGAAACGGAAAAAATCCTGGCAGAGCTCGAGATCCCGCTGATCCCGGTATTGGTTGAAATGGAATATGCCGGAATCGGGCTGGATGCTGAATTGTTGAAAAAGATGTCAAAAAAGCTGGAAATCCGTCTCGCGGAAATCGAAGAACAGGTCTATGCGCTTGTCGGATATAAATTTAACATCAATTCCACTCAGCAGCTTTCCAAAGCGCTGTTTGAAACATTAATGCTGCCGCAGCCGGTCGGGGCGAAGAAAACTGCGTCCGGCCATTTTTCCACCGCGGCGGATGTTCTGGAAGAGATGCAGGGAACGCACCCGGCGATTGATTTAATTCTGGAAGACCGTGAACTCGCCAAACTGAAAAGCACTTATCTGGATGCGCTGCCGCTGAGCATTAATCCGCAGACCCGGCGGGGCCATACCTCTTTTAATCAGACCGGGACGGTGACCGGGCGGATCGCCTCCTCTTCGCCGAATTTGCAGAATATCCCCACGCGGACAGAGCTCGGGCGGCAAGTGCGCAGCGCGTTCGTGGCGGACCCCGGTTCCGTGCTGCTGTCGGTAGACTACAGCCAGATCGAACTGCGGATCGTGGCGCATCTGGCGCAGGACGAGAGCATGCTGAGCGCGTTTCGGGCCGGTCAGGATATTCACGCCGCGACGGCTGCCGCGATTTATGGCTGCCCGATTGCGGAAGTGACCAAAGAGATGCGCCGGCACGCCAAAGCAATTAATTTCGGACTGATTTATGGCATGAGTTCCTTTGGACTGAGCAAATCGGCCAATCTGAGCCGGGCAGACGCGAATGCTTTTGTGAAAGCGTATTTTACCCAGTTCCCGGCTGTAAAGCGCTTTCTGGACGGACTCCGGGTCCAGGCGGCGAATGACGGTTATGTCAGTACGATTATGGGCCGGAAACGGTATTTTCCCAATCTCGGCCGGCAAATGAACGTTAATCTGCGCAATCGGGAAGAACGTGAAGCGATTAATGCGCCGGTGCAGGGGACTGCGGCGGATATTATGAAACTGGCTATGCTCCGGCTGCCGGCGGCGCTGCAAGCTGCCGGGCTGAAATCGAAAATTCTGCTGCAGGTTCATGACGAATTGCTGCTGGAATGCCCGGAAGCGGAAGTTTCGGCGGCGCGGGAAATTGTCCGGGATGTCATGGAACATGCTGTGACCCTCTCAATTCCGCTGCTGACTGAGGCTCGCAGCGGCGCCAACTGGGGCGTTTTAACTCCGTTAGAATAAATTAAGATGATGAATGCAGATGAATCAAAGCTGATTAACCGCGCCATTCAGGGGAACCTGGATGCGTTCAATAATTTAGTTTTGATTTATCAGTCGATGGTTTACAACACCGCATTGCGGATCGTAAATGATTCACAGAAGGCTGATGATCTGGCTCAGACCGCCTTTATTTCCGCTTGGCAGCATATGGAAAATTTTAAAGGCGGCTCGTTCAAACCCTGGATTCTCCGGATCACCATCAATGCCTGCTATGATGAACTGCGCCGCCTGCGGCGGCATGGGACTGTTCCGCTCGAACCGGTTTCGCCTGAAGATAATGAAGAAAACGAGGACGCATACTGGCTGATCGATCCGTCGATGCAGCCGAAAGAAGCGTCGGAAAAAAATGAAACGATGGAAGCTGTCGCAGAATGCCTTAAGACGCTTCCGGAAGATTACCGCACGGTGATGGTGCTGATCGATATTCAGGAAATGAACTATCAGGAAGCGGCGGATGTCATTCAGAAGCCGCTTGGGACTGTTAAAAGCCGTCTGCTGAGGGCGAGAATGCGGATGCGGACCTGTTTGCAAAGAAAAGGGGAACTTTTTCGCGGCGATCAGCGTAATATGAGTGAGGAACAGACAGCGTATGAAACGGATGTGTGAAGCGAAAGAGCTTGAATGGGTGAACAGCTACCTGGATCAGGAATTGGACGAAACAGAGATCCAGGCTTTTGCCGAACGTTTGGCAAAAGCCTGGATCTCTGTTAGATCGGAAGAGCACACGTCTGAACTC
>CALAEB010000171.1 GCA_937890875.1 uncultured Anaerolineaceae bacterium
GATCTCAAATGCTTCATCCGTTGTCGCGTTCGGCACATCCTGCTCAATGACTCCGATCCCTTCAAAATTGAGCTCACGAAGCAAGGCTGTGAACGCGGTATAATCGATGGTCCCGTCGGAAAGATTACACATAACGTCCATCTGAGAAGCGATTCCGGGAGGAAGCTGTTTTTCGATAATCTCCCGGTAGACGCTTCCATTCACATTTTTGAAATGAAGGTACGGTATTTCGGACGCATACTTCCGCATAAAGTTGATGGCGCTGATATCTCCCTGCTTCCAACTGCCATTGATGACGGCAAAATGTCCTGTGTCAAAGCACAGCCGCAGATTTGCTTCATCCATAACGCGCAGGGTTTCAGCCTCAGTCTCGATCAGCGTGCCGGCATGCTGATGAAAAACAGTTTCAATTCCAAAATTGTCTTTGGTATATTCACCCATCTTTTTTAATATTGTGATAACTTTTTTCCAATCGTCAGCCGGCAAATTGCGTTTGATTTCTCCGTAATAACCGATTGGGCTTTCATCCATCGTCACCAGGTATCCGGCTTCAAAAGCATTTAATCGCTTGCATAATGATTCCACACGTGGCTTTATATCGTCAAAACTGCTGAATGTATTGAACGGGTAACACGCGGTGCCGGCGCAGATATCAATTTCCCGTTCCGCCAATTCGTTCTTCAGCTGTTCGATATCGTTCGGCAGATATCCGTCGGGTCCCATCTCGATAGCTTTATATCCGGCAGCGGCGGCCTGATCCAGAAAGATCGTATAAGGCGTATGCGACGGCGTACCGTCAGCGTACCAGACTCCCCATGAGCAGGGAGCTGTTGCGATTTTTATATTCATGAAATACCTCTTTTATTTGTAAATGATACCTGCTCTGGCTGCGATTCAATCTTTTCAACGATCTTTTTAAAAAGTTTCAGATCTTCCAATGAATCTGATAACGTTGTCTTTGGTTTTTTCATTTGCTGGATGCAATCAGCGAAAGCGATCAGCTCATTTTCAAACGGGTCATGATAATCCGGCCCGAACACGATGGTGCGGGTATCGGTTTGAGTTGATTCGGTGAGCTCAAATTGCTGCGGCTGATATCGGATGTAAGGTGTTTCATACTTTATCATCATATGCCTGCTGCGCTGATAAATTTCAATTGCCGCATCAAATTGAACAATGTCCTGATCGTTTACAATCTCATAAACGGCGAGAAAATCCGCAAACCGGAAAACGATGACGACATGTTCCCCATCGACTGTGACGGACTCAATACTGGCCGGGTTCCCGACCAGTTCACGAACCGCGGACAGTGTGTGACACCCCAGGCCGGTGAGCATGGCATAAGTGGTCCGTGCTTGCTGAGAGGCTTCTTTGCCAAGCGCCAGTTCAATTTGCTCCATTCTCCGTTTTTTGCTTTCCGCGATCAGGTCGGCCGGTATATCCGCCGGAACAAACGGCTGCTTTGTCTGGTGGATGTAATAATCGCCCTCAAGAATGATATCGCGAAAGCGCATGTATTCAATCTTCCGGTCATCATTTTTCAGCAGCTCTTTGCATTTCATAAAACCGTTTGCATAACGGCGCATGTACCCAACCATGCAGATGATTTCCGGATGGTCTTTTTCGTGTTGGATCAGTTCCTCCAACTGC
>CALAEB010000172.1 GCA_937890875.1 uncultured Anaerolineaceae bacterium
AGCTTTATGCTTTCGGTCTGATGCTGCTCGGTTCGACCCCCATTTTCATTTTCAGTTCCGATTGGGGGCGGTTGATTTATCTGTTTACATTTAATATCTTTTTATCGCTGGTCGTTTTGAAAGAGTCCTTCCAATGTGAAAGCGCTGTAGACGAGAGCGGACCCGGACAGCATTTCTATAAGGTCACCGCGATCCTGATGATCATTCTGTATGCTTCCACCTGGCATGTGAAACATTATGTCGACGGGGATCATGTCGCGCTGCAGCAGGGACTGCTCTTCCGGTTTTTTGACTGGTTGTGAGTTATCCGGTTTGGGTATTAAAAGAATTGCCAAGAATCCTTCCCGGATTTCGAAACGCTGGTTTCCGGATGTGACGATGGCTATTTGTAATGTATAATCGGAACCATGGAAGAGCAGATTGAGAAGTTTATTACCGAAAGTGATGTTTCGCTTTACCTGCTCAGCAAGGAAACACCCTCCGGAAGATGGCTGGATTGGCAGGAATATGACCGCGGTCCGGGCATTTTCAGTATCCCGGAAGATCGGCTGCTGGGAGTCCGCGGGCAGGCAATGAACAATGATTCCCTGAAGCAACTGGTTCAGGAACTGAAAGATGTTCATAGCCTTCGTTATTTATATCTGGCCGAAAATCGAGGCATTTCTGACAAAGGTATTTTGAATTTACAGTTCTTGCCGCAACTCGAATATTTGAATATCAGTGCCTGTGATATCACCAGTGATGGGCTGGCCTTTTTGCTGCTTTTGCCGAAACTCAGTTTTTTGGATTTAAGTTACTGCAACAGGATTTCGGGCAAAGCTGCGCAATATATTCAAAAACTTCCCCGGCTGACGTTCTTGAATCTACAGGGAGTTGTCAAAATCAAAACATCCGATTTAAAAAAATTTGAAAAAAAGAATCTGGAGATTCAGCGGTATTGACAACCGTGAACTTTCCGACGGAAAGAGCGGATATGGAGAAGAACCGCCGCTTTTACCGGTTCCCCGGAAACTGCGGCCTGGCAGCTGTAATTGGGGATCGGAGCAGAAACGCTGACTCCGATTAAGAGGAACCGGCCATGTTCGCAATGACCTATCCTATCCTGCGGCGCTCGGATTCGAAAGGGAAGGATGCTTTTTTGACGCCGGGTTTTCTGTCTGAACCGGGGAACCTGAAATTAATCAAGCAAATTTTAACAAAAAGATTTCTGTTTCATGTCGCCGGCTCACCATCTTAAAATTTGACTGGCTTTATAATAATCATCAGGAGCAGGATGTGTTGAAGTCAAATTTTGCGGAAAAGATGAAAAACAAACAAGATCAGAATAAGATTTCCCCGGCCGAAATTGAGAAAAAAAAGGCCGCCCGGACAGACGCTGTGCTGTCTGTTTTGATTGATGCCATCACATCCATCATCAAAACAAATCCCGCACAGGCGGCTGCCAGTATTTCGTATTACTCCCTGATTTCGATCTTTCCGTTGATCCTGTTCATGGTTGTGGTGCTTTCCTATTTCCTGGAAATAACGGTTATCCAAAAAGAAATCATCCTCATCCTTGAGAATATCCTTCCCGGTTCGGAAACGCTTGTCATCGAGAACATGCAGAATATTCTGAGTTCCCGCTTAACGACCTCATTAACCGCTTCCATCACACTTTTATGGTCGGGGTCCGGAGCCTTAAATTGTGTCATTGCCAATGTTCATATGGCTTGGCCCGAATCCAGCGGACGCGGCTTTTTTATTAACCGGTTCTTTGCCATCTCGGCGATTATCCTGATTTGTTTTGTACTTGCCGGAACGATCATCTTCTCGATGGTTTTCGATATCTCGGATGCATTGGCGATTTTTGATATCCGGGTGAGTGCAATCATTCGGGTGCTGGTAAAAGTCATCAGTTCGACGCTGCCGCTGGTATTGGTTTATTTTGCGGCGTACCTTCTGTATTATTTCGTCCCGACTGTAAAAGTAGATAAGCAGGGCGCCCGTATCGGAGCGTTGGTCACTTCGATTTCGTGGCGTATCTTCACCTATATTTTCGGCATTTATGTGCTCAGCCCGTTTAATAGCTATGACGTGATCTACGGATCCGTTGCGGTCATTATTCTTTTGTTGTTATATGTGTATGTCACTGCGTTTATTATTCTGTTTTCCGCTCATTTGGTAGCGGCAATTACACATTACAAAGCCAAACAGGCTGAGCGGGCCGGCAAGGCAGCGGTAAGCAGTCTGCTTATGGAGGCCGCGGCAGGCGATTTTTCGCTGTTACAGGAACCATCGATTAACTTGTCGTCACCTGAGCCGCAGCATCCTGAAGAACCAACCCCGCCTGCGGAACAGAAGAAATCCGCGCTCAATTTGCGGAAATTTAACAGGAATTTCCGTATTTCTTTCGACCAAACTGTGCTGCGTCAGAGAACAGATTCGGAGGCGGCAGAATCGCCCCAAAACGAAAATAAAGACGGGCAGGATAAAAATCTTTTCGTGACCGTAAAATCGGTTGCTTCGAATGTGATTCGCAGTCTTTTCCGCTGGAAATAGCGCAAAGTGTATAATTGAGTGGATCGTTCCGGAACCTGAATCAATCCGGGTTGCAGCGATTCGAATTTTCGAAAAGAGCTGTTCAAATTTCGGATTGCTGTCCGGGCGCCGGTATATTTATGCTGAGCGGAACCTGTTTCGAATGATTTTATCTGAAACTGGAGGGGAAATGTCTGAAGAATATCGGGAAGATGATTATGACGAAGCGCTGGATGAGGAAGATGAAATCCGCCGACTGATTTTAGAGGCGGAAGAAAACGAAATCTGGATCGAAGAACCGGGTGAAGCGGATGAAGATATCCCCGGCGCCGGCGGTAATTAACCATTCTCCATTCCTGAAAGGATACATTCATATGGAAACAAAGATCATTGGGTCGGAAATAAAATATCAGGCGCATATTTTTAAGGTTTCGCAGCTGACGGTTCAGCTGCCGGACGGGAGAGTCCGTAATTATGACATGATTGAACATAATCCGGCGGTGATGATCATTCCGGTTACCAATGACGGAAAAATCCTGTTTGTGGAACAATTCCGGATGGGAGCAAACAAACAGCTGCTTGAATTGCCGGCCGGCGTATTGAATAAAGGCGAAGATCCGCTGGCGGGAGCTGTCCGCGAGTGCCGGGAAGAGACAGGTTTTGAATCGAAAGATATCCGGCGTGTCGGCGGCTTTTTTATGACGCCTGGATATTGCAATGAGTATATTCATGTTTATCTGGCAAGGGATTTGGTCCAGAACCCGCTTCCGCAGGATGCAGACGAATTTTTGAATATTGTGCCGTTGACCATTGAAGAAGCTTACCGGCGTGCCGAAAATGCCGTTTATGAGGATGTGAAAACCATTGCGGCGCTGTTGATGGTTCAAAGAGAAATCCGCAGATAAAAAATCCGGTGTGCCCGCGGTCTGTTGAGATCAGGCTTTTGTTAAAAAGGATCGCGGATCACCCTATTCAAACTTGGAATTCCT
>CALAEB010000173.1 GCA_937890875.1 uncultured Anaerolineaceae bacterium
AGCTCGCCGCGAATCCGCTGAAAGCGGTCGCCGGCGTCATTTTTCGTGCCGTCGAAGACGCCTACACGGCCTCCTGGGGTGCCTGGACTGAATTTTTCGCCTTTCCCGATCGGGAACAGTTCGCGACCGTTTCCGGGAAGATCTTCTGGGCCTTTGTAGTGGCTGGATTTATTTTCACATTCATTGCGCTGAACCGTTTCCGGGCCGCCGGCCAGCCGGAGGACGAACCTGACACAGAAAAATCCCGTTCCCGCACCATTGCCGCGATGCTCTTTCTCGGCACGGCGGCTGTCATCCTGCCGGGCATCCCGTATTGGGTGACCTCACTTTCGCCATCGCTCGAATTTCCCAAAGAACGCTGGCTTTCGGCCTACATGTTCGGGAGCTGCATCCTGATGAGCGGACTCGTCCTGCTTTTTATCCGGGGGCGGAAACTGCAGATTCTGGTCACCAGTCTTTTCATCGCCGTTGCGGTCGGCGGCAACATCCTGAACGCCAACAGCTTCCGCCGGGACTGGCAGAACCAGCGCGCGTTCATCAACCAGCTCTCCGTCCGCATCCCGGACTTTACGCCGCCGTTGTATCTGCTGACGGATTTCAACCCGCTGGCTTATGAGACGGACAATTCGCTCACCGGCATGGTCAACCTGGCGCTTGCGCCGGAGAGCACATCCCTGAACCTGCCGCTGAGCGTCGGATTTTACGACGTGCGTTTCAAATCATCCAATGAACGGCTGAAAGCCGGAGAACCGGTTTATCAGGGCTTCCGCAGCGCGAATTTTCAGGGCAGTATATCCGATGTGGTGGTATATTTTTACTCTCCGCCCGGATGTCTGCGCATTCTGGACCCGGAACAGCACAGTACACTGCCGATTTTCCCGTCCACGTTTTATGAATTTATCGAATTTTCAAACCCGCAGAAGATTCTGTCGTCCGGAAACCGTCCGCTGATGGTTCAGGAACAGATCTTCAAACAGCCGGTTGAGAAAAATTGGTGTTATTATTTTGAAACAGCGGATTTGGCCCGCCAGCAGCAGGATTGGAAAGCCATCGCCGCAATCGGAGACGAAACCCTTCCGCAAATGAACGCCGGAGAAGCGTCCGAATACATCCTGTTTATCGAAGCCTATGCGAAGCTTGGCCGCTGGCAGGATGCGGCGCCGCTCATCGGGCGGATTCACCGGATGGACCCGTCACTGGACGGACCGCTCTGCCCGATTCTGCAGGATCTCCTGAGCGAAAACCTGCCGGAAGACCCGAATCTTTTGGCAGAAGCCGCCAGCGCATTGAACCAGATTGGATGCAACGCATATTCAAGATGACAGACCAAACGCCCTCCCCGACGCTTCGAGCGTCCGTAATCATTCCCGTCTATAACGGCGCGGAAACGATCCGCCCACTCACAAAACGGCTGGAAAAAACGCTGCCGGAACTTTTTTCGGATTATGAGATCCTGCTGATAGAGGACGGCAGTCCGGATGACAGCTGGGCCGTGATTCAGGAACTCTGTCAGGAGTACGAAAAAGTCCGCGGAATTCACCTGATGCGGAATTTCGGACAGCACAACGCGGTTCTCTGCGGAATCCGGGAAGCGCGTTTCGAAATCACCATCACCATGGACGATGATCTGCAGCACCCGCCGGAACAAATCGGTCTGCTGCTGGCGGAATACCGGAAAGGCTATGACGTTATTTATGCCGTGCCGAAGAAACTCCCGCATTCCTGGTGGCGGAATATCAGTTCCAAACTGACCAAGTTTGCCCTGAGCAAAATCATGCGCATCCCGATCCAGGAAATCGGAGCCTTCCGGCTTTTCCGTACCGATCTGCGCAAAGCTTTTGCGGATTATCGCAGTCCGGACGTGTACATCGATCCGCTGCTCTCCTGGGGAACCGGCAAATTCAGCCACGTTCTGGTTGAAGAGGAAAAGCGGGAGGTCGGTCATTCCAATTACACATTCAGCACACTGGTTCGGGCGGGAATGCTGATTCTGACTGGTTATAGCACAGTCCCGCTACGCCT
This sequence comes from uncultured Anaerolineaceae bacterium, assembly GCA_937890875.1. GTDB lineage: Bacteria > Chloroflexota > Anaerolineae > Anaerolineales > Anaerolineaceae > Flexilinea. Next base: position 2,023 of record CALAEB010000173.1, read on the forward strand.
GGCCAGCACCATCGGGTTCATCTTCATGCTGTTCGGATTCGGAGTTCTGGTTTACGTGCTGATCATCACGATCACGCTTGGTTCGATCCCCGGTTTTCCGTTCCTGTCATCGATCATCGCGCTGTTCGCCGGCGTCCAGCTGTTTACCTTAGGCATCATCGGCGAGTATCTTGCCAGAGTATACGACCGTTCAACCGAACGCCCCCCCTATATTATCGGGGAAAAAAGTCCTTCGCCTGAAGATAAATCATAACCGGTCGCAGCCGGATGTTCCGTCCCATTGAAATTCCGGGGCAGGCAGAGATCCGAAACAGGGGAAGAAAGAATTTTTGCAGAGGAAAAATGGAAAATCTGGATGATATTCGCGACTTTTTCAAAAAATGTTTTGCCGAGCATGGCGAAACGGCCGAGGGGGTCGGATGGAATTCCAGTTTCGCGCAGGAAGTCCGTTTTGACCAGCTTTTGAAAGTCATCCCGGCGGCCGGTACGCCGTTCACCTTTCTGGAATTCGGCTGCGGATACGGGCACCTGGTCAGTTATATGCGCTCCAAAGGGATCCACCCGGTTCACTATTACGGGTACGATATCGTGCCGGAATCGATCCTGACCGCGCGCGAACATTTTCGGAATGATCCGCAAGTGTCTTTTCATGAGACGCTGGAAGAAATCCCGCAGACGGATTATTTATGCGCTTCCGGCGTATTCAACATTAAATTGGATACTGATTACGCTGCCTGGACAGACCATATTCTGCAGTCGCTGCAGCGCTTCGACCGGCACACAACCGGCGGATTCTCCGTCAATTTCCTGACCAAATACTCGGATACGGACCGCATGGCCGCCCGCCCCGACCTGTATTATGCCGACCCATGTTTCCTGTTTGATTACTGTAAGACAAATTTTTCGAGAAACGTGGCGCTGCTGCACGATTATGAAATCTATGATTTTACGCTGATCGTGCGAAAAGGCAGCCCGGGCAGCGTGGCATGAGCGCCTGGAATTGTCCAACAAAAAAGGGACCCGATCAGGTCCCTTTTTTATATTATCAAGAATAATTATTCTTCGCTATCGGCCGGCAATTCATATCCCAGCAGCCGAAGTTTCTTTTTCAAATCGATCAGTGACTTCTGTCCGAATCCGTGAATGTCTAGCAGCGCGGCGTCCCCACCCGCTGCCAATTTCTCGATCACATCCACTACTTTCACATAACCGGCTTCATGCAGCAGTTCGGTCGGGCGTTTGCCGAGTTCCAGATCCGCGATGAGCCGATCCGGCGAAGTTTTGGATTCCTCCCGAGTTTTTTTCTCGTCCAGAAAATCCTGGCGCGCCTGCAAGCGGCGATAGAAGCGGTCAACCTGACCTTCCATATCCAGCATGCGCTGCTGTTGTCCGGTGAAGAATGGATGGCATGAGGAACAAACTTCGGTTCGGATGTCTTTTCGGATCGAACCGGTTTTCCAGGTGTTGCCGCATGCGCAGGTCAC
>CALAEB010000174.1 GCA_937890875.1 uncultured Anaerolineaceae bacterium
ACTGGTCAAATATGTCCGGGTGACAGAAGAAGCGCTGGGCGACGGGGTTAAAAAAGTTTATGACGACGAGCTTCCCAGTCTGCAAAAGCTGCGCCGGGTAAAATAAAGAACGCTCATGCCTTTCAATTCATCCGGGAAATCGTTGCCTGCCAGGCTGCATCGTCAATGGACCATGCGGATGGTCGACAGCAGCAATGCCCGAATTTTTTCAGAGATCAATCAGCAATCCGGGAAAAATGTTCCTTCACCGGAACACCCGGTTTTATTTTTCAACGCTTCCACGCGGCTGACGCGCACCAGCCTGAACGCGGCGTTTGCCTGGCTTGCGGCGAACGGCTTGCGGAACGGGGGCGTTCCGGCTGCGTTTTTGGTCTGTCAGGGCGGATTGCGGCCCTGTCTGCTGGCGGCGAACCGTGACGATTTATCGGCCCGGCTCCCCTGCGAGGACTGCTGCCGGCTTTCCAGAGCGATGTTCAGCGGGATGGAAACGGTCCCGCTGGATTTTGTGGATGATACTGTGCTTTCCAACCAGGTTGAAGGTTTGGATCTGCCGGAATTGGAGACGTATACCTTTCAGGACGTGCCGCTTGGCAGCCTGACGCTGCCTTCGCTGCGCTGGATCCTGCGGCGGCATCATTTATCCGGCGTGCCGAACGCTGTCCAGCTGCACCGGCGTTTTATCCGCTCCGCCTGGAGCGTTTATGTGCAGGCGCGCGAATGGATGGGGACGCATCAGCCCCGCGCGGTGGTGGTTTTTAATGGGCTTCAATATCCCGAGGCTGTGGTGCGTTGGCTGGCGAAAAGCCTGGGTATTCCCGCTTTTACGCATGAAATCGGGTTGATGCCGCTGACGGCCTTTTTCACGGAAGGCGCGGCGACGGCTTCTCCGGTTTCATTGCCGGATGATTTTCAGATGACACCGGAACGGGATGCGCAACTGGATAAATATCTGTCCGGGCGGATGCGCGGCAATTTTACGACCGCGGGCGTTCAATTCTGGCCGGAGATGGAAAGCCTGACACCGGAGTTTTGGAACCTGGCCCGTTCATTCCGGCAAATTGTTCCCGTTTTTACCAATGTCATTTTTGATACAAGCCAGGCCCACGCGAACGTTGTTTTTTCCGATATGTTCGGTTGGCTGGATGCGGTGCGGAAACTGATCGAGCTCAACGCGGACACTTTGTTTGTGATCCGGGCGCATCCGGACGAGATCCGCCCCGGGAAAGAATCGCTTGAAACGGTCACCGACTGGGTGATTCGGAACCGGGTGAATCTGCTGCCGAATGTGCTGTATGTCGGTCCGGATCAGTACTTCAGTTCCTATGAGCTGATTCAGAACGCGAAATTTGTGATGGTCTATAATTCAACCATCGGCCTGGAAGCGGCGATTTTGGGCGCGGCGGTTGTTTCCGGCGGAAAATCCCGCTATACACAGGACCCGATCACTTTTTTCCCGCAGTCACAGGAAGCTTTTCATGAAAAGGTGCAGGAGATGCTGACGAGCGACGACTGGCAGGTGCCGGCGGAATTCCGGCTGACCGCCCGAAAATTCCTGTATTATCAGTTTTTCCACGCGGCGCTTCCTTTCGACGCGTTTATTGAGCCGGATCGGGTTTGGAACGGGTACGTGAAACTGAAGAAATTCTCGAATGCGCAGTTGAACCCCGAGCAAAACATGACGCTCCGGGTTATTCGGGATGGTATTTTGGATGGGAAGCCGTTCGTTTTGCCTCACTGACCGGAGGTTTCTTCGGAAGCCGTTTCGGATTGATCTTTAAACTGCGGAACGGTCCGGCTAAAAACATTGCTGCGAAACGGATTCGAATTCCGTGAGATGGATTACTGATTCGAGTGTCAAAAGTCAAATTATGGCGGCTGAACTGCAAATTACCTTTTTTCAGCCATTCATATCTTTATGAAACTCGAACCATGCTTGAATTGAATGGATTTTTTTTGTTTGAGGAGTGAACAAAAATGAAAATCGTTGCTTTTGTCCCGATGCGCCATAATTCTGTCCGGGTCTCCGGAAAGAATTACCGGATGCTGGCCGGAAAACCTTTATTCCATCATATTATGAACGCGTTGCTGGCCGTTGAGGAGATTTCGGAGGTTGTTGTAGATACCGACAGCGAGATCGTCATCGAAGGGCTGGCGAAGGATTTCCCCAGCGTGAAGACGCTGCTGCGCCCGGAACGCCTGCGCGCGGGAGATGTCCCGATGAACGAAATTCTGATTCATGACACCGGGCAGATTGAGGCGGACTATTATCTTCAGACGCACAGCACCAACCCGCTGCTGAAAGCGGAGACGATTTCAGCCTCCATCCGGGCATTCCTGGAGAAAACCTATCTGTACGACTCACTGTTTTCGGTGACAAGAGTACAAAAACGCTTTTGGGATGAATTGGCCCGTCCGATCAATCACAATAGCGCGATCATGTTGCGGACGCAGGATCTCCCGCCGATTTATGAGGAAAATTCCTGTATTTACATCTTCACGCGTGAGATTCTGATGCGCAACCGGACCCGGATCGGCAACCGGCCGATGATGTATGAAATCCCGGCGATCGAAGCGCAGGATATTGATGACGAAACCGAATTTAATGTGACGGAAATGCTGATGCTGCTGCGTCAGCAGGGAAAATTGAGGGCATGATCCCTGCCTGATTCGAAAAGTATCCCCATGCTTCAGATCAGCGGAAACCGACCTTTTTCCGAAAGTTTGAATTGTTGGGTTCCGATCGCGGATTTTTATGCAGTGGTATGATAAGAAAATACCGGAAGACAGACCGGATCATTCGAGAGAGACGATCAGAGGAGAAATCAATTCATGAAACATACGATCATTTTTTCCGCTCCGTATATGCTGGCTTCGACCGAGCGGTTCCGGAAGGTACTCTCAGGGCATTACGGGATCGAGATGATTGTTCCCGATATCAAGCAGAAACTTCTGGAAGATGAAATTATCCGTTATGCCGGAATGTTCGATGGGACAATCTGCGGCGATGATGAATACAGCGCCCGTGTGATTGAGGCCTGCGTTCCGCGTCTGAAAGTGATTTCCAAGTGGGGAACCGGGATTGACGCGATTGACCAGAAAGCCGCCAAGCGGCTGGGCGTGGTTATCGGAAATACTGTCAACGCTTTCACCATTCCTGTTTCTGAAACGACGATCGGCTATATTCTTTCTTTTGCCCGCGCGCTTCCTTTTATGGATGATTCGCTCCGTGACGGCGTGTGGAACAAACCGCCGATCACGACGCTGTCTGAAAATACGCTGGGGATTATCGGTGTCGGGAATATCGGTCAGGCCGTTGTGCGCCGCGCGCGCGCGTTTGGCTGTCGCATACTGGTGAATGATATCGCTCCGATCAAACCCGATTTTCTGATCGAGAACCGGATTGAGGCTGTTCCGCTGAAAGAGCTGCTGGAACAGTCGGATTATGTCAGCTGTCACACGGACCTGAACCCGACCAGCCGGCATCTGATCAACCGGGAAACGCTGGAGCTTATGAAGCCGAGTGCGATCCTGATTAACACTTCCCGCGGCCCGGTCGTGGATGAAACTGCGCTAGCCGAAGCGCTCGAAGCGGGCAAGATCGCCGGGGCGGCGCTGGATGTGTTTGAAAAAGAGCCACTGCCCGCGGATTCACCTTTGCGGCGGATGAAAAACGTGATGATCGCTCCGCATAATTCGAATTTCAGCCCGATGGCCTGCGAACGGGTGCATTGGAACACGATCCGGAACTGTCTCGCGGCATTGGATTATGATCTTTCGGACTTTGAAGAAATAAAAAAGAATCATTGATTTTTTGAGGGGTCCATTTTCTGCCGGCGGCGTCACGGAAACGGCGTTGTCCGGAATTGCTTTTTTTTAAACACATATACGATTTTTGGATAAGGGGAGCGCAATCACAGGTAATGAAACAGACAATTAAAGAAAAAGTTCCCGGTCCGCTGCTGACTGCCGGAAAAACGCTGTGGGACGGCGTGAAAAGGTTGGGCAACATCCCTGAAGCGTATTTCAGTCCGGCACGGCGCGACAGCATTTCCCGCCTGGCGGCGTTAAAAGACAGTCACAAAAACGAACGCTGTTTTATCCTTGGCAATGGGCCAAGCCTGAAAAATACCGACCTGTCCAGATTGCGGGAGGAACGGACCTTTGGCTTGAACCGGATTTATCTGGCGTTTCCTGAGATGGGGTTTGAGACTTCCTATTATTTGTGCGTGAATGATCTGGTGGTGGAGCAGACTTCGGCGGATATTCAGGCGCTGCGCATGCCGCGGTTTGTCACCACCCGCGCGATGAAATGGCTTCATCCGGACGAGAATCTTTATTTTCTCTATTCAACGTACACC
>CALAEB010000175.1 GCA_937890875.1 uncultured Anaerolineaceae bacterium
AATTTCCGCACCTGTTGAATTCTTTCTGTGCAGCTTGTAAAATATGCCGTGTCCTGGATTGCCGCGCTTCCGGCAAGCAGCGACAGCCGGTTGATATTATATGGGTTGAAGGAAAATTTCATGCTGTTGAGATCGGTGATCAATTCCTCACAGGCAAGCGCGTACCCGATCCTTGCACCAGCAAGATTCCGTGATTTGGACATCGTCTGGACGACAACGAGATTATCATACCGGTCGATTAGCCGGTAAGCGCTTTGGGCGCCGAAATCCACATAGGCTTCGTCCACAACAACTACATTATCTGGATTGTTTTTTAAAATAATTTCAATTTCTTCGGGTTTCAGCGCCAGCCCTGTCGGCGTATTGGGATTGGCGAGAAAGATCGTTCCCCCGGCTGGGCAGTAATCCGCTGCCACGACATTCAGATTGCTGTTGAGCGGAGAGATCCGTACCGGTATGCATAATACTTGAGCAAATACCTTGTAAAAGCCGTAGGAAATATCCGCGAAACAGGCTGGTATGTTCGAATCGCAGAAAGCTTGAAAACAGAAGAAAAGCAGCTCGTCCGATCCGTTCCCCAGCAAGACATTGGCCCGCTTTATGCCAAAGTGCGCGGCAATGATGTCGGACGTTTCGCGCGTGTCCGGGTCGGGATAACGGTTAAGCCGTTCAATCTCTGCCCGGTTAATTGCCTCGAACACACCCGGCGCAGGCGGAAAAGGGCTTTCATTCGTGTTCAGTTTTATAAACTGCCGGTCTTGCGGTTGTTCGCCGGGAACGTAGGGCCGCATGCCCGGAAACCGGCCGGAAAGAAATTTGCTCATCGATTCCACCTTACTTCCCTTTGACGTCGAAAAGAAACTGCCTTTTCTCTGTTTCGATAGATCAGGGCCGCTGCATCAGCGCTGGATATACAGGTAAAAAAACTCTTTTGATCAAAAGAACAACAGTCGCTGGAATTCCTCGTCATGGTTTCAATATCCTTAATAATGCATTCAACATGGTTTGAATTGCCTGCTGCTTGAATTTATAGCTGCTTATGTTTGCAATAAGCAATGCGCTGCTTGGCGCAATATGTTCATATACTTTCAGGTTATTCTCGCGCAGCGTCGTGCCGGTTTCAACAATATCCACAATCACATCCGAAAGTCCGAGAATAGGGGCAAGTTCTATGGAGCCGTTGAGCTTGATGATGTCAATTTCACGGTTACGATTCTGATAATACTGCCTTGCAATGTTGGGGTATTTTGTCGCCACCCGCAGCACAGATTCCCTGTCCTCCTGATAAGCATTCGGAGCGGCAACGGAAAGTTCACACTGACCCAGACCGAGATCCAGCAGCTCGTATACATCCGGCTGTGTTTCCAGAAGCATATCTTTCCCTGCGACGCCGATGTCCGCAATCCCCTGTTCCACGTAGATTCCCACGTCCAGCGGCTTAACCAGGAAATACCGTACACCGGTTTTTTCGTCTTCGAAAATTAGTTTGCGGCTTTCATCGCCGAGTTCGCGGCAAACATATCCGATGGAAGCAAATAACCGGTAGACCTGATCGCCCAGTCTTCCTTTGGGTAAGGCAATATTAATCACGTGACTGCTCCAATAATTTATTTCTGTCCATTCGGTAGATTTTTGCGCTGCCGGAATTTTCCGGCAGCGTCAAAGCTGCACATACACATTTTCCCGCGTTTACAAATTCCTCAATCACGCAATGGAGCGCAAACAAATCTGATCTTTCATCATATAAAATCACAGTATCGTAACCATTGCGAATCGGCAGTTTCAAATACCGTTCCACCTCGTCAAAATAAATGGCAAAACCGATCGCCTGAAGATCCGATTTGTGCATGCGCGATAATAAGTAGCCATAGCGCCCGCCGGATAAAACTGTTCTCGGCACGCTTTTCACGTAGCCGCGAAAAATCAATCCGTTATAATATTTTGAATCGCTGATGATCGAAAAATCCAGCCGCAGCGCGTTTGAATTTTTGCTTTGTTTAAATACCGAATAAAGCTGCTCCAGTTCCGCAACCGCCGAACGCATTTTTTGATTGACGGAGATCTCCCGGATTTCTTTCAATGCCATGTCCATGCTGCCGCTGATACCGGCAAGCGCCAGTAGTCGGTATCCCTGCTTTTTTTCGATTTTATGCTGTGAAATCAACCGGTTCAGCTCATGGATATTTTTACGTTCAATGCAATGCAAAAATTCTTTTTTTGCTCCGGCGGTGGCTGAAATACTGTCGAACAGTCCGGTTATAAATCCCATATGTGAAATATCCAGAACGAAAACCGGTTCAATGCAGGCCAGACTTTTCAACGCAAGATCGATAATTTCGATATTTGTATACGGTGAAACTTCGCCGATATATTCCAGACCGAGCTGGAATATTTCTTTGTATTCCCGGGTTTCCCGCGACATTCGGTACACACTTTCGGTATAATAGACCTTCTCCGGGATATTGGCTGTCGCACGCGTATTTTTTGCGACACTCATAGTTATGTCCGGTTTTAAAGCCATCAGTTTACCGGAAGGATCGGTGAATGTGATAACTTGACCGTCCGTCAAAAAATCCTTGTTCTCGGCATAAAAATCATATTCCTCGAATTTACTCATGCGGAATTTGCGATAACCGTATTGTTCGTATATACTGCGCAGCAGGTAGGCAACCTGTTCGCTTTTTCGAAGCGTTTCCAATTTAAGCTCCAAGCCGCTTTGATCCCCTTTTTATGAAATTGCTTTATCATAATGCACTTCTTCGTATTAGTCAAGTAAAGTGATAAAGTAATGACGATTTAAAATATTGATGAATTGGAAGCGTTTGAGATTTGAAAGAATATGGCATTTTTACAGTTGTATTTTTCGGAAAAACCGAAAAATACAACTGTAAAAATGTTAATTTCTGTGAAACAGGATAGGAAAGGACCGGTTCCTGAGTGAATTTATGACAAACAGTTCCGGTAGAAAGCGGAAAACCCGCCTTATGAGAGTTTTTATAACATAACTTTTTTTATTCTGTCAGCAATAAAAAGATGCCGGCTGAATTGATGCCCTATACGATACGAACGATCGGCCTCTATAGTGCAATTGCCAGTGCGATAAAGAACAGCGTAGTGATCGCGAATGCAGCATAGCGTGATTTTTTTGAGACAGAATCATAAAACTCCAATCCGCTGTGATCACTGTTGATACGGATTTCCATGACCGGTCCGCTGAGAAAAGCAATGATAGCGCCGCCGATCAGTCCTCCCAGATGCCCCCAGTTATCGATGCCGGAGCGCAGTCCCAGAACCAGATTGAGCGCGACTACAAACAAAATGTTGGAGATGGTTTTGGAATAATTCCGGATCAATCTTTTGTTCTTGAAAGCAAGGAATCCCTGTGCGGCGATCATGCCGAAAAGCGCGGTTGAAGCACCCACGGAGATGGTATTCGGTGAGGCTACGTAGGAAACCACGTTTCCGCTGAAACCTGTGATCAGATAAAAAAGCAGAAAATCCCGGTGTCCGTAGAATGTTTCCAGTTCCGGCCCGATCACATACAGCGCATACATGTTGAACAGCAGATGCATGACGGATCCGTGCAGAAACACCGGCGTGATTAAACGCCACCATTGGTGGAATTCTTTGATGCTCGGGCCATATTTCGCCCCGTAAATCAACGGAAGATCAACCCCCAGCTGGTTTTCTGTCAGCATTTGCACCAGATAAACAAGGACTGTGATCCCGATCAGTACCCAGGTGACAACGGGTTTTGTCTTCCGGCTGCTGACAGAAATCGTTGGTCTTTCCGGCGAAATGGGCTCACCGGATGCCGGAGGCAACGGATCCTGCGGATCTTCTCTCGAAAAATTGTATTCGTTCATTTATTCTCGACTGAAATCTGATACCGGTTCGACCGCTGGTGCTCCGCCTGAATAATCGCCAGCACCTTTTCAACAGCGTCATCCAGATTGTCATTAATGACGAGATAATCAAAATTCGGGATGGAGCTTATCTCTTTGGTCGCTGTTTCAATCCGGTGGCGCAGCTCACTTTCGGTATCACTGCCGCGGTTGATCAATCGTTCGAACCAGGTTTGCGGGTCGGGCGGAACAATAAAAATGGAAATCGCGTCCGGATAGAAACTCTTCACTTTTTCGGCTCCCTGAATATCGATCCGTAGCAATAAATCTTTCTTTTGGGCAAGCCCCTTTTCGATTTCAAATCTGGGCACTCCTTTGAAATCGTCATAAACCTGCGCATATTCGATCATTTCTCCGTTCCTGATCATTGCTTCAAAATCAGGTTTCGTAATGAAATGATAATCGACCCCGTCCACTTCTCCGGGACGCATCTTTCTGGTGTTGCATGTGACAACAAAATGGAACTGATAGGCAGGATTTTGCTGTAATTCTTTGATGACAGAGTCTTTTCCTGCGCCGGAAGTTCCGGAGATGATGATGACAATTGGCTCCGGTTCCAGGAATTTAAAAAAAGGTAACTGTATATCCATTTACACCCTTGAAAATTCCAAACGTGCCGTCCAGTTTGGCTGTTTGGTCAGGTTCCGAATGTCTTCTATTGACCGAGGTTCACTCCGCTGTCTTTGCATTTCGGGCTCCGCGGCAGAATGAAAAGGCAAAAAAGAAAATCGCAGTTTTTATTCGAAACAGATCTGCAATTTCGAATTCCTGGCTTGATAAGTGATAATCCGGAACAAGCAACCGGTGCTCTGTGGTTCTGTTGCTTTATTCAGGAGAGCTCCCGAAATTCCGAATCCCCAATGAACAGCAATTCGAAATTTGAATGATCTTTTCGAATAAAGAGGAAAAATCTGTTGTTGTTTTGCGCAAAGCGCAAAACAACAACAGAGAACCTTTCCCATATTTCGAAATGCTGCCTATATATATGCTTTTGATTATAATTGAACCAGATCCGGAAAATGTACTTGCCGGAGAAACAGGTTACTGACCGCAATTCGAAAGGGATCCCTTTATTTCGAATTATGAAGAGAAATATTTGCGGTTCCCTGTTTTTTTTGTGAAGCGAAAAGGGTATAAAACCTCAGATTTTCCAGTTCTGTTCAAAAAATCCCTGGATCTCCGAATTGCGGGGTACCTTGAGCTATCAGGGCCGCAGGTTGAAAATGTTCTGTTTCTTTTAGGCACCTCAACAATCCGGGAAAAATCGAAATCCACCGTTTTATTCAGGAACAACTGTCATGATTCTGACGGACGGAAAAGCCGGATCAGGACCGAACAATGCCGCTTTATGCATATCGCTGTGATGACTGCAAAGAACAATTTTCCGTATTTTTATCCTATGCGGACTATGGGAAGAAAACGGTGAATTGTGTCTATTGCGGATCGGCCCGGATCCATCGCAAAATCGACAGGATTCGGATCGCAAAGCCGGGTCGGAAAGATTTTTCTTCCGGTCCGCTGCCGTCAGGCCCGGAAGATACCGAAGATCCCCGCATGCTGGGGCGGATGCCCAGCAGCAATCCGGCGAACCGATGCCGGCTGATTTTGATGAAGTTGTCGGACGGCTTGAAAATGGGGATTCTATTGCGGCAATTGATCAGGAGTATGATGATTCAGATGGCGGCTCCGAAACGGAGTGATTCTTGGAAAAACGCACCCGTTTTATGTAATAAATTACTGTAACCGAGTGAAACTGCGCTCATTCTTCGGTGTTAAAATAAGTGGAAAGTTTCACCTATAGTTCCAGGAGTAAAATATGAAAAAATCTCTGTTACTCTCTATTGTTTTAATTGTGCTTGCTTTTTCAGTATTTCCCGTGTTAAGCGCTGAAAAAGCTGTCGGCGATTACAAGATCGCCTTAATTCTTCCCGGTTCCATTAACGACCAGAGCTGGAACGCCACTAACTATGCCGGTCTCGTTGAAAGCAATGAGACCTTGGGAACCAACATTGAATATGTGGAAAATGTCCAGGCGGCGGATTATGAATCCACTTTCCGGCAGTATGCGGAGCGTGGGTACGATATGGTGATGGCGGCAGGAACCCAGTTTGACGAAGCGGCAAACGCTGTGGCGGCGGAATATCCGGACACGGTTTTCTGCGTTGTGAACGGCTCCGTCAGCAGCGGGCCGAACGTTGCGCCAAAGCCAGCCCACGAATATGAAGCCAGCTACATTGCGGCGCTGATCGCGGGCGAGATCACGGAAAACGGCCAGTTCGCGACGATCGGCGGGTTCCCGAATCAGGCGATGGAAAATCTGCTTTCAGTTTATGAAAAAGTTGCGGTTGAGATTGCAAAAGAGCGCGGAATTGAAGGCGCGGCAGCTGTGCGGGCTTATGCCAACAGCTGGGACGATATCGCGCTTGGCAAACAGATGACCGAACAGATGATTGACAACGGCGCTGATGTTATTTTTATTTATGCCAATGAGGTCGGTTTGGGCGGAATTCAGGCTGCCGCTGAAAAAGGCGTCAAATTTGTCGGTTTCTCCGGCGATCAGACAACGGTTGATCCGGAAACTGTGGTCGCCTCGGTTAATTTCGATTTCAAAGTCTTTTATACCTGGGCGGTGCAGAAATTCCTGGACGGCGAGCTGGAAGGCAATACCGTGCATGAAGCGGGCATTGCGGAAGGCCTTTTTGTCCCGATTTTCACGGATAACGTGAGCCAGGGGATCCAAGATAAGGTCGCTGCGGAAATTGATGAATATAAAGCCGGCGGTATTGATTTGACAACGTTATTCTAAACGATTTCGAATTCGAGATGTGATTAAATCTTCCGTGTTTTGCGATGCGGTTGACAGGAAACAGGAATTGGCGGCGTCGTTGGTTGGGCGCCGCCAATTTTCTTAAAATGGCGAAAACATGAAACCACCTTTTGTAGAACTGAAAAATATTACCAAGTATTTTTCCCAGGTGATTGCGAATAAAGATGTTTCGTTTGCAATTTATCCGGGGGAGGTCCTTGCTTTGCTCGGGGAAAACGGCGCCGGGAAAAGCACGGTGATGAAGATTCTGTATGGACTTTATCGGGCCGATTCCGGAAATATCCTGATGGATGGTGAAGTAAAGAAGATCGATTCTCCGAAAGATGCGATGGCGTTAGGGATTTCGATGATCCAGCAGCATTTTTCACTTGTTCCCGCACATACGGTTACCGAGAATATCATTCTTGGCAATGTGCATGGGCGAATTGACCGGAAAGCCCGCGAGCGGGAAATCCTGGAACTGGCGGAACGGCACGGGTTCGATGTGTTTCCCGATAAACTGGTGCGCGACCTGGCGGTCGGCGTCCAGCAAAAAGTTGAAATTCTGAAAGCGCTCTATCAAAAGACCCGGCTGCTG